>NZ_JBHZPE010000099.1:0-6797 GCF_042787985.1 Peribacillus sp. YIM B13481 | reverse complement strand
ACTTGGCTACTTAAGTCCGGTGGCTTATCGAAACTTAGCCCTTAAAAAAGTTGTTTGATTTAGTGTTGACATACCAGATATATATATAGGTGTTTGTGAGTTTGTCTAATTTTTTGATGCTAGGGCTAGTAAATTCAGAGTAATGTCCATACAGGTAGAGAAAAATTTCCTTAGCTTATTTGAAAACCCTTCTCTAAATTGAGAGGGGCTTTTCTAAAGTATAGGCTTAACCTTCTTTACTAACTCATTAATATCATAAACCACTTTCAAATCTGTTTCAGATCCTAATACAAAGAGATGTAATCCCATTCGGAACAATGGGGCTACCAGGCCCATTTCATAAGTATTTGTCCAATCCAATACATTCTAGATTCATAAGATAAAGTAATGTTTATGAAAAGGAGGATCAAAATTGGGCAAGGATAAAAAAGATAAAAAATGTAAAGATTGCGGACATAGAAAATGCAAATGCATTCATAAAAAATGTAAAGATTGCGGCTATAGAAAATGCAAATGCATTCATAAAAAATGTAAAGATTGTGGGCACAGTACATGCAAATGTAAAGCCGATGTAAAAGTGAAAGTAAATGTACCTGCAGGACCGGAACCAATAGGACCAGTTGTATGCAATAGCACATGTGGGAATCTGTTATTAAGCGATCAGGTTCCGAATTTAAAGATTTGGAAAGAGAAAATGTTGATGAAGACTACCGTAACAATCTCTGTATTTAATAGCGCCATGAGTGCTACATCGATTAAGATTATCGTAATTTCAAATGTTGGATGTCCAGTTGAATTCACCGTTCCTCCTGGTAATACACTTTCGGCAACAGTCGATGATGCCGAATCGATTATCGTATTTCGGATAAATAAGGGGATAGCTGAAGGGAAATTTAACTTGGAAGTATGTTTTCCTGTTTTTTACGATAAAAAACATAAATAGAAAAATGTAAATAGGAATGCTGAAAAACAAAAAAAAGTTACTGAAAACGTTAATTTTTTTACAACAATCAATTATTAAATCCAGTAGTTTATTGAATTCTGTATCTTTCTAAAATATTCCTCATAACTAAGGAAAGCTGTATTCCTTTTCAGTTCTAGTTTGAACGGAATAAAAATTCTATTAAGTAGTATAAAGGAATTTTTACATGTTCCACTCTTGTCCGTTGCAAGATTACAAAAATCACATTCTATAATATGAATGGCTATACAAGCTATTTAATATTAAATTGGAGGAATTCATAATGTGTGGATCAAATGGAAACGGAGGTTGCTGTCCTCCCGCACAAATGTTCCAAGAAAGCATTTGTGGTAATTTTAATGGACCTTTAGCAGCTGAGACAGTGTGGTCTGCACCAGCAGGCGCCTATTTTTCAGGAACTTTTGAAATTTTCAACTCAGCTTCCAGTTCGACTACAGTAACTGCAACGGTTACTCCTGCTGGTGCTTTAAGTGCTACTCCTGGAAATTCTGACTCTGTATCAGTTGATCAACCTACTGGTTTTGCTATTACAGCAGGTGCTGGAGCTAGTGGGAAGTTTTGTATCACCCTATATAAGCGTGTTCTAGCGTAATAAGATATAAAGGAATACTTTTCTTTAAGTTATTGCTTTATATCTATTAAAATGGACAAATATCATTCGAAAGGAGAGTCATATAATGTGTTTTAATGACAGTTGCTGTCCTCCCGCACAAATGTTCCAAGAAAGCATTTGTGGTAATTTTAATGGGCCTTTAGCAGCTGAGACAGTGTGGTCTGCACCAGCAGGCGCCTATTTTTCAGGGACTTTTGAAATTTTCAACTCAGCTTCCAGTACGACTACAGTAACTGCAACGGTTACTCCTGCTGGTGCTTTAAGTGCTACTCCTGGAAATTCTGACTCTGTATCAGTTGATCAACCTACTGGTTTTGCTATTACAGCAGGTGCTGGAGATAGTGGGAAGTTTTGTATCACCCTATATAAGCGTGTTCTAGCGTAATAAGATATAAAGGATTACTTTTCTTTAAGTTATTGCTTTATATCTATTAAAATGGACAAATATCATTCGAAAGGAGAGTCATATAATGTGTTTTAATGACAGCTGCTGTCCTCCCGCACAAATATTTCAAGAAAGCATTTGTGGTAATTTTAATAACGCAACTGCTGCAGCTACTACAACAACAGTATGGTCTGCACCAGCAGGCGCATATTTTTCAGGAACTTTTGAAATTTCCAACTCAGCTTCCAGTCCAGCAGCTACACCAGTAACTGCGACGATGACATCTACCCCAGCAGGCGCTTTAAGTGCTACTGCAGGAAACTCCGATACTCAATCTGTTGATCAACCTACTGATTTTGCTATTACAGTACCAGCTGGAGCTAGTGGGAAGTTTTGTATTAACTTATACAAACGTGTTCTCGCTTAGTTTAGAGTTCAATATCCTAGAACTGGCTGAATAGGTTTTTTAGTGATTTGTATATAACGACAAAAAGGTATCTTCATCATTTAGATACCTTTTTTAATATCTTCATAAAGAAAAGACCAATTAAATACATTGGTCCCAGGCTGTCGACAAAGTCGACAGCTGTTTTTTATAAAAAGTTTAGCAACAATATATTGTGTCCTTCTTTCAAATTTACAACTAAATATGCTAATTAAAAGATAAAAAACCCCCTTTTTCTCCAACAATTCTTTTGGAAAAGGGGTTTGTCTACACTCTGAGACCAATTAAATACATTGGTCCCTTTATATATATGAAATAAATTATATTTACACTACTGTCGTATAATAAAAAACTGTTATTGTATTTTCATGATTGGAAAAAGCATAGATTTTTTCTCCAAAAGTTATATTCCCTAAATCTATCAGGTTATCATGCCCATGGATGAAAATTCCATTGTTCGAATTGACATCCGATCCACCTAAATAAAATGAGTTACCTTGTATCCATACTCTTTGGCCAGTGCCATTTACAAGTATAGTACTTGTATTAGCTGGAAGTGTTATTGTTTGAATCTCTGCCATTATCTCTCCACTCTTTCTTATAAAAATAAGGATTCATAAAAAAAATAAACTAAAATAAAAAGGTAGCTGTTTAACTCTCTACCTTTTCGAATAAAGGAAATAGATAGTTTTTTATTATACTGTTGTATAATAAAAAACAGTTACAGTGTTGCTATCATTTGAATAAGCATAGATGGTTTCACCAAAAGCTACATTCCCTAAGTCTACGACCTCATGACCACCTGAAAGAAAAATTCCATGGTCTGAATCGACATCGGATCCCCCTATAAAATATAAACCGCCTTGAAGTAACACTCTACGTCCGTCACCTTCGACAAGAACTGTTGCTGTATTAGCTGGAAGTGTTATTGTTTGAATTGTTGCCAATTTTAATCATTCCTTTCTTTAATACTTAATTCCCGTTATACCTTTAAAAGTATTAATGAGTTGTTTCCCAAAAACTAAAATCAATAGATATAACATTATTACCACCAGAATTGTTGAGTGTACGTATAACAAACGTTGTTCCAGGAGGCATAACAACGTCACCTTCATATTCAACTGCTACCATTCCTCCAGTAGCAAGTTGAATAAGATCTTGGAAAATAACGCCTCCTACTGTAGGATCAGCTGCCTGGTTTATGAATTTAGCTGTAGCGATACTTGTATTCGTTGAAGCAAAATTGGCGTTGACTGGAGTGAGAGGAGTTCCTCCTGCAAATGAACCATTACGATTAAGGGTAATAACTAAGTTTGAATTTGATGTTCCAGCTATTCGCCCCATATGAAGAATTTTACCTGATCCAACTGGGTTAGTAATCTGTAAAAAGAGTGAAGAGTTATTTGTGACTGATTGTCGTTGAGTCGTTAAAAAGAAATTCCGTCCACTCACGGCAGCTCTAGGTTGGGAGGCTTCTGTTACTACTGGGTCCTCAAAAGTGTTGATTACTTCCACTTCTTCAGGGCATATATTACAATTACTCATTATCATCTCCCCTTCTTGAAAATTTAGGTGATTTGCTCATTTAAGATTAAAGGGAATCAATAGAAGACTTCCGAAATTTTTTAAAAATACGGTACTCATTAGAGTATGTGAGCGTATTTAAAATGATTGTTTTATTGTCTATCAATGAAAAATATTTAACTATTTTACATAGTTTGATGCCAATTCAGGGGTTTGTGTAGTAATGAAAAAATAACGGCATTCAAAACAAGAAAAAGGTTCTTTCAAAGAATCGTTCTTTTTGGAATTGCATCGATAAACAATTAAAAAGAAGCGTTCATAACAAGGTCTTCAAGTTTTACTGTTTTTCCCTTATAGATGAAAAAGAATGAATGTATTACTATGAAAAAATGACCACATTCTGACCACATAATAAAAATTCAAAGGTGAAAAAACTTAATAGAAATTTGTCTTCAGGTTATGTAAAACCTTATTAAATCAACCAATATGAATCAGTCTGAAAAAATACGAAAGTCGAAGATATGTTCCGCACACAAGTTCACCCATGGGAACGCGAACAATATATGTCAATGTATTAATAGTTTCAAAGCCTTGGTATTACTGAGTTTCTCAGTTACCAAGGCTTTTTTTATTTTTATAAAATGAAAGGGAACGGGCTGGCTGACCACATTTCAAACTATTTCATATTCAACTTTAAAACGTGAGCATAGACATCTGCTGTTGTTTGAATGGATTTATGTCCTAAACGTTCCTGCACATCTTTTAAACTGGCTCCGGATTCAAGAAGTAAAACCGCATGTGTATGTCGTAAACCATGAATGGTTATATGTTTTGCAATTCCTGCTTTTCTACAAATGCGAATAAAGGCCCTGTGTAAGGTGGATTTTGAATAGGGGAGGCCATTTCCGCGTTCGAAAACAAGATTTGTTTCTCTATAACATCTTTCTGCCAATTTCAGTTTTATTTCCTTTTGCATAATGACATGACGTGTTAACAGAGCGGCAAGGCTTTCGTCATGATGGATTTAAAGAGCTGATACCCTTTTTTATCTGAAGAGTTTATTATTCGTGGTTGCTCGGTGTATGGATGAGTGATCTTTTTGTTCACCTTAAACCAGATATAACTTCACAGAAAGACGGCAAGTATTTGGTGGTAAATTTATATCTTTGAGAATTTAAGAAAGGCCAATATTGGTGATGGGGCGGCATTACTAGGAATGGTAAATTGCAAATACCTTCATTTGTAGTTATAAATTCCATTTTTTTGCGTTTTATCATGATAGGTGAGTTCTCTTTTTTTAGACAACAATAAATAGGCAGCCCAATATAGTTGTCCATTTAGGACACTAACCCCTCTTTGTACATAGCCTGAAAGGGTAAACAAAAAGGGAGGATTTCTTGAATGTATAACTATAATCACGCTTTTAACCCTTATAATGTGCCTTATTATATAGACGGAGAACGAATACCGGGGCCGGGCGGTGGTCAATGGGACGGACATGGCGGCGGTTATAGTGGCGGCCAATGGGACGGACATGGCGGCGGTCATGGTGGTGGCCAATGGGACGGACATGGCGGCGGTCATGGTGGCGGCCAATGGGACGGACATGGCGGCGGTCATGGTGGCGGTCAATGGGACGGACACGGTGGTGGTCATGGTGGCGGACATTGGGAACACGGGCAATGGGTTCCACGCTGTAGGAGAGTATGGGTTCATGGATTTGGTTGGACTTGGATTTGTAGGTGATGAAAAAAGACAGCATATTGCTGTCTCCAGGCTGTCGACAAAGTCGACAGCTGTTTTTTATAAAAAGTTTAGAAACAATATATTGTGTCCTTCTTTCAAATTTACAACTAAATATGCTAATTAAAAGATAAAAAAAACCCCTTTTTCTCCAACAATTCTTTTGGAAAAGGGGTTTGTCTACACTTTGCACGGCACATTAATTGATATGCCGTTTACATGTTATGTTTTTTGCTTGCTTTTCCAGACACTAAAAAGTAGCGTTCCCCAAATAATACAGCCTAATAAACCAAGAGTCCTGTGCCATAAGGGGTACCCTGAGTCGTGTTCGGATATCATTCCACCAATAAAATAAATTAAACTAAGGATAAGTAATATAGCTAGCCAAATTTGCTGTTTTTTACTCATAATACACATCACTTTTTATAAATATTTAAAAAACTATCAAAACAAAATCTGAAGAGATATATTTAGCAGCCGTTTTATTAAAATGACCTTTTTTAACGAGAAAATCTGTCAAAGCATTTTCAATAGTACCATTCATGCCTACAGTATAGTCTAAAAATTTATTGATAGATTCCCTATTAATTATCGCCAAACCAAGCTTATTTTCATCACTACAGTGTCTATCAGATTAAGGGTTCTGGTGCAAAAAACTGATTATGATGAACTTCCAAACAACTTATGTATGAATTTTACATCTTTTTTGACACATTTCACATGTTGGTGAAGTTGTCCTTTTTTCATTGTATGTATCGCTTTAATACCACTCAATATAGAAGTGGGTGTTCCATACGACTTGAATCCCAGCATTAACGCACACGCTTCTTAATGAAACGATACCAGCTAATAGGATGTCAATATCTTTATCTAAAATTTTCAGATCATGTCCCACGAGCAGGTACGTTCTAGCCCAGCTACGGTTATCATATATCGATATAAAAAATGGTCAACCAGTAATATTTTCTGGATGACCTTATAATACGAACAGGTGCGTTAGCTGAAGATCGGAGCTGTCTTTAAGGCGGCTTTTTCTTGTGTGCCAGGCATGGCAACTATCTAGGTGGTGAAAGTCCACTGTGGGGGTACACATCGACCAACCACT
>NZ_JBHZPE010000098.1:0-6891 GCF_042787985.1 Peribacillus sp. YIM B13481 | reverse complement strand
CAGGTAAACTACTATGAAAATCTAAGAAAAACGGAGATATCGAGAGGTTTTGCTTTCTTTATTGAGGGAGTTTAGTTCAAGAGTGCTGTTTGATCTTTGCTCAACAATTGGGCCATTTTTGTGGAAGACAGCAGAAACTTTTGAGATCTTAATCAAAATAGTAATTAATCTATCGAAGTTGTAAAATAAGGGTAAGAATAGTTCTGGGGGGATTTATATCAATTATAATGCTATTAATCTAAGCAAGAAACTGTCCAAATTCAGTGAACACTGGTCGCCCAAAGTCATTGGTGAAATGAATGACTATCAGTTTAAGTTAGTTAAGATTCTGGGGGATTTTGTATGGCACGATCATAAAGACACCGATGAGGCATTCATCGTGATAGACGGCGAGATGTCCATCGCATTCCGCGATGGAGAGGTTAAACTTTCCAAAGGAGAAATGTATGTGATACCAAAAGGTGTGGAGCATAAGCCTTATGCTGAAAAGGAATGCCATATAATGCTGGTAGAGCCTAAAGGTGTAGTCAACACTGGTGAAACTAATTTAAAACTAACTGCTGAAAATAACATATGGATTTAAACCAATAATTCAGTTACTTTCTTTGGATTAACATATAAAAGGTATGCTATGGGGCTGGTCAGTTGTAATTTTATAAAGGAGTTGTGAGAAGTTGAAATATCGTAAAGCAAATATCGATGATATTGATAAATTGGTCGAGTTAAGAAAAAAGCAATTAGTTGATGAGGGGATAGAACCTAATATAGATATTGATAGAGAACTATATGTTTTCTTTAAAAATAAACTAAGTGATGGTACTTTAATTCAATGGCTAGTGGAAGATAATGAAGAAATTATAGCTTGTGGTGCAGTAATTTTTTATGAATTTCCACCTTGTTACACCAATAAGACTGGAAAAAAGGCTTATATCACAAATATGTATACTAATGAAAATTATCGTGGGCAAGGAATCGCAACAAAGCTGTTAACTAAATTAGTTGATGAAGTTAAGATTTCAGGTATTTCACAAATATGGCTTGGGGCTTCAAAAATGGGTAGACCTGTGTATAAGAAGTTTGGTTTTATGGAAACTGATGAATTTCTAGAATTAAATATTTTTTAATAATTTGTGAAGTATACCACTTAAACTAACGGGTGCTTTAGTTCTATAAGAAGTATGGAAAATGATCAAACTTTAAAACAAAATCATACTTAAAAACGCCCTTTATGTTGTTCCACTAAAAGGCGCTTTAATTGAACAACGAATTTTTTATTTTATTGTAGTAAATCTTAATGTTGTTGTAGTAAATGAGGTCATATGTAGTACAAAGAAGGATAGATAAAGCAAATTTTATCTATCCTTCTTTTTTTGTCTTATATAATGTGCAACATTATATAATTCTTCCTTTTTATCAAGTCATTAATAAAATATCTTGACTTTTAATAAAATTCGATGTGGGCTTTTTTAATACAGCCATGTATGGCTTTTTAAATTTTACGTACACTTTTCAAAAAAATATTATCTTATACAATGTACCTCTGTACCTCGTTTTGTCATTCAAAACACTCCTCTTTCTATATTATATTTGTCTACACTCTAAAAGCCCTTCTCGTGTGAGAGGGCTTTTTATTCCGGAAACTGGATCAATTCCTCATAATCTTCTGCAACAATTTTATAATCATGAGAATCGAAATCTTCCCAGTTTATATTTTCAAATGTATCTCGAGTTAGTGTAATTTTCAGTACATTTTTATCTGATGTGTTCCCTGTTGAATCTGTAACAGGGAGTTGCCAAAACAAAACAGCTTCTTCCACGTCTGTATTTTCAAACAAACTCTGAAATACTACATTGCTGTCTTCAAACAATCCGTTGGCTTTCATCTTAGCTGTTAGGTTTTCACTTCCCAAAAGTGTAAGGATAACAATGTTATCGTTTTCAATATCGGTCCCCATATGCTCATTGCCTCTAAATTGACAATATTAAAATCATTATCTTCGGTAAGTTGATACTCTATATGATCTTTTAAGCTCTCTGTAGGGTCCTCTTCCGTATCTTCTTCCGTCGATACTTCAGTATCATCTCGAGGTGATAATAGTCCAATCTCGATTTTCTTGTCTAATGTTTTATCATAGTTAAAATCCAGTATTACATATGCATCACTTTCAACGCCATTTTCGCCATCGAAATTATATTCCACAAAATCATCGAATTTATTTTGGCTTTTTTCTTTTCCACCTACTATAGTTTTAACCTCTTCAAGAGTCATACCATCTTTAATTTTTTTATATTCGTCTTTTGTAATTTTCGCTGTCTTCTCTTGAGTTACTTCTGAAGGTTTTTCTCCTTCAAGTGACATCCAAACAGCGTAAAAAATGAAAAATAAAATGAATGACCCAAGTGCTGTCAATAATCTTTTCTTAACTTTCCTTGTTTTTCTAAAAGCTGATATGACTGCGGCAATTATAATAAATATTGTGACCACAATACAAAGTAATCCTAAAAACGACAACATTTCTTTCCCTACATCTAATCCCTTGGTGTATTCCTCAAACTTATCCATGTTTTTCTTTTCAAGTTTTTTGCTTATATGTGCGTAAACATCAGAAGTTATAGCAACGCTGCCATGACCTAATCTTTTCTGAACATATTTCATATCCGCACCAGCCTCAAGCTGGAGCACTGCATGTGTATGTCGTAAACCATGAATGGTTATATGTTTTGTAATTCCGGCTTTTCTACAGATGCGATTAAATGCTCTGTGTAAGGTGGATTTAGAATAGGGGAGGCCATTCCCTCGTTCGAAAACAAGAGTTGTTTTGATACCTTTCTGCCAATTTCAACTTTATTTCCTTTTTCTTAATGACATGACGTGTTAACAGAGCGGCAAGGCTTTCGTCGATTAAAATTTTTCTATACGATGTTTCAGTTTTAGGTGGATCGAACATTTTATCAATGTTCAAAACATCATAATTTAAAGTTTTGTAGATCTTAATTTTATTATCAGTGGAATCTAAATCCAGTACCTGGAGAGCTAAAGCTTCACCTTTTCTTAAACCAGTATCGATTAGTGTTTTAAATAAAGTAAAATAGTTCCAATTTTCTTTTAGAGCAGCATCTAAAAATCTAATCACTTCATCTTTGCTTAGATATTCTAAATCTTCATCTTCTTTTATTTGGTTTATTGCCTTATTAGGGATAGTCACTCTGGAACAAGGGTTTTTAGATAACATTTCAAGAGAAACGGCTTTATTCATCGCATTGGAAAGAGTAGTGTGGATGATTTCTACTGTTCTTTTACTATTTTCTTGATCAGCGAGTTTATTAATGATTTTTTGATAATGTGTTGGGGTTAAATCTTTTATTTTCATATACAGGCTTCATGAGCGAAATGTCCCCTTTATTTAACTTTGCCTTCACGAGGCCAAAATGATCTGATCTCATTTCAATTACCCGGAAATCCAATTACAAGGGTTATGAAATCCTGCGAATAAGTGGGCATTCGAGAGATATTCGTATCAAACTGAGGAATTCAATAAGTATTGTTAAAATGGATATATATAATTGGTAAGTCTTATCTAAGTTTTACCATTTCCTAAAACTGGTAATATGAAGAAGGGTTAATTCATAATCTTAAAAAAAGTGATTTATTTTAAGGAGGAATGATGAATAAATTTCAACCATTAATGTGGATAGTTCTTACAATATTTTCTTTAATTTTAGTAGTACCTTCTCTTTTAGTAGTTTCATTTTCAAACAATCCAAAACAAGCATCTACAAAACAGAATATTGTTGCTTCAACTGACATTAAAGAAAGTAAAAACGATAAAAATTCGACTGAACCATCCATCGACGTGTCAGTTTATAGGACAAACACTAAAGAGATTGAACATATCCCTTTAGAAGAATATGTTGTAGGTGTTGTTGCTTCAGAAATGCCAATTACTTTTGAATTAGAGGCATTAAAGGCTCAATCTTTAGCAGCTAGAACATTTTTAGTTAAACAAATGCTTTCTAATTCTAAAATTAATTTACCAGGCGGTACTGATATAACTGATAATATTCAATACCATCAAGTATATAAAAGTAAAAAAGAACTGGCTAATGAGTGGGGAGAAAATTATAAATCAAATATCTCTAAAATACAAAAAGCAGTTGAAGCGACAAAAGGTAAGATTTTAACCTATGATGAGAAACCAATCGATGCTTCTTTCTTTTCGACCAGTAATGGATATACGGAGAATTCTGAGGATTATTGGGGTAATAAAACGCCATATCTAAAAAGCGTTGAAAGTCCTTGGGACATACAATCTCCTAAATTCCAATACCAAACAACTATTCAAGTAACTAAATTTGAAGAGTTGCTGGGAATTAAATTGAATAATGATGTTAATATCGGCAGGGTTATCTCAAAATCCAAAGGAAATCGTATAAAGTTTTTTGAAATTAACGGTAAGAAATATAGTGGAAAGACGATCAGAGATAAGCTAAGACTTAATTCTTCCGATTTCACATTTAAAAGAGAAGGTAATAAGGTAATTATTAATACTAAGGGAAATGGTCACGGAGTAGGTATGAGTCAATATGGTGCTAACGGATTGGCACAAGAAGGTAAAAATTATAAGGATATTTTAAATTATTATTATCAAGGTGTAACCATTTCTTCAGTTGAACCCTTTATAAACAAAATGTATGTAAAAAAGTAAAAACACTTTTACTTCAAGTTTTTGAATGTCTTACAAAAGCAACTAATAGCTGCTTTACTTATCACCAGGAGCTGATCAGCAGCTCCTTTATTTATGGAACTAAAAGGGAGGTTAGTTTAATACCCGATATAACTATTGGGTTTAAGAGATATTTAATCTTATTAGGATTTTTTTTATTTGCCTTTACGTCTAAACCTTAACGCTTATAGAAAGGGTGCATTAGTTCCAAATGATGCACTAAAGATGAACACATGGAGTTAGTATAGTTTCTGGACACATTTTAGTTAAGTCCTTACAATGATTTTTGAGAGGATGTGTCCGTCTTGGAACGTAAGAATACAGGTAAAAAATATAATAATGAATTCAAGAAGACTATTGTAGATCTTTATCACTCGGGTAATTCAGTAAGAGAATGGTATGTCAACACAAAACTAGACAACTTTTTTAAGGTGTTCAAGTTTGTAATCAATCGGACTTACATAACCCAGTGTCCCATAAATGAATATATAATAAATGCAAAAAGATTTTCGGTATAGGACTCCTAGAAATATCACCATGATAAAAACCCTAATCTTAATATAGAGTACAGTATTAATCTTTTGGGATAAACAAATACTGTGATTTTTTTGTAAAAAAGTAATAGCGCTCTGGCAGCTGAAGTAGAAACGGAAACAACTATTACTAACATATCAGTTCTATCTAAGTTAGCAGTGTAACTCCTGGTATTGCAACAGCTACAGCTGGTAAAAAGATCGCATGTTCCTCCAAGATAAATGCAAAGAATCCAATTGTGGGATCTCCAACGGCAACTGCTACTTCAACAGCAAGTGCATCCGAGGACTCTATCAGTGCAAAAGTTAGGGTATATAACAGTAAGGGAGGTTTACAAGGGTCAAAAGAAGATAAACAGTCTTACTCGAAGTATGCTGGTGCAACATATACTAGTAAATCTGGTTCAATTCCATCTAAAGCTTTTGGCAATCATAATTATATTAAGAAAAATTATAAGACTATCAGGCATGAAACTGTGGATAAATTTTAAATAATAGAAGAAGTTAAGGCTGACATTAGTTAGCCTTAACTTCTTTTCTGGGAGCGGGTTATATGAAAAAACAACTTATGGTAATAACGGTCATTTTATTAATTGGGATTTCAGGTTGGTTATTATATGATAATAAATCAGCTGAAAAAACAAATGGAAATACAAAAGGAGTTCAACCAGGATTTGAGGAAAGTTCTAACACAATATCCTTCGGCCTATTAGATGAAAACGATAAAGTAGTAAATAACGGAAGTATACTAGAACCAAAAGAAAATAAGCTCGAGTATACCTTTTCTCTCTCTAATTTTATTGAAGTGGAAAGGGACTATGCATTAATTGTCCTTGATAACTTTAAACAAATTCCTTTTACAGTCCAAGGAAAGCAGTACAATGTATATCCTTTTAATGCGAAGGCAAATAAAACCGTTGAATTCAAGACAAGTATTTCCGTTAAAAAAGATACAAGTGAAATAGATTATCTTGTTATTAAAAAACCTAATTATTTTACAGAGAAATTAGATATTCCAAAGATGCATTCATTACAAGAAATTTTACCTTTGCGCTTTCAGGTTAAGAACAACAGTCAGAAACAAAAAACAGCTACCTTTACTCCTGAAGAAATGTTTAACGAAGGACCAAACGATACCATATTTATAAGTAAACAAAAAGAGGAATTAACGATTCTTCCTACTGAAAGAAGTGGGGAAGATATTTATATATCCGTCGGAAATATTAATGAGGAAAAAGAAAACTACAATATTATTGCTTTAAGTAATTGGAAGCAAGTTCCTTTTGAAAATAATGAATTAGTAGGTAATGTATTAGTTAATCCAGGTGAAAGAAAGGTTTTTAAATTTAAGCTGCCATTTGTAAAAGCTAACTCGAATTTTCAAGTTATTGCTTTACCAAGACCCTATGAAGTTAGCGAAAAAGATTATGAGAGCACAAGAGCAGAGGGGTCAATGCGAGCAGTTATAAAACCCTAAATAGTATAATAATAGGACCGAACAGCTCAATAACCTTAGATATAAAACAAATCAATTCTCTGACAGTTTTTATCAAGTTGATATGGACAGGTTACACTTAGTTGGACAATAAAAATAAGGGCATGTAGAATCATACACAATAAGTGAGGAGAATCTA
>NZ_JBHZPE010000097.1:0-7155 GCF_042787985.1 Peribacillus sp. YIM B13481 | reverse complement strand
ATGGTAACTTCTGATACGCCATATTCGCCGCTTAATTCTTTGACCGAATTACCCGAGTGATAAAGATCTACAATAGTCTTCTTGAATTCATTATTATATTTTTTCCCTGTATTCTTACGTTCCAAGACGGACACATCCTCTCAAAAATCATTGTAAGGACTTAACTAAAATGTGTCCATAAAACTATACTAACTCCATTTTGAACATTCAAATAATAGTTCTATTACTAAATATTACGATAAATTAAGTATTCCAAGGGGACAACTATTACTAAACATATGGAATTGAGCCAATATTTTCGACATAGAAAAGTTATATCTTAAGCTGAATTCCTAATTCGGACTTAGACAGCTTGTGGGGTTTAATAACCCAATCTCTATTAATTCTTTTTCGATTAGATGCTAATAATCTATAAATTGGAACATCTCTAATTTAATTATCAAAGATATTACCACAAAAGAAAAAATGGAGCCTTTAAGTTTTGAAACATTAAAATATAGCAAATTCCTTTAAAAAACTATACAGTATTTTTTTATGATGCTTAATCAAATAATTTTAATATCCTTTCCAACTGCTTGCCACATGAGTAGCTTTCAATTTTTCATTACTCTCATTAGACCATACCTCACAAAATCAATCCATAGATTAGGTTTCCCGATTTAGGGCACTCTCTTAAGAGTACTGATAGAGTCAACATCACAAACGAAGGTTCGACTAAAAAAAGGTAGCCATTATTATGATGGCTACCTAACAAATCTTTCTAAATCCGGTATTGCTTGTCAAAATACATCTGATACTCACCGCTAATGATTTGCTCCCACCACTGTTTATTATCAAGATACCATTGAATGGTCTGAGCAATACCTGACTCAAAGTTGTAAGTCGGTCTCCAACCTAATTTTTCTAATTTGGTAGGATCAATCGCATATCGCTTATCATGGCCAAGACGATCTTCAACAAATTCTATTAAATCTTCTGATTTATTGAGAGTTTTAATAATAGTTTTAACCACTTCTAAGTTGGTTTTCTCATTATGACCGCCAACATTATATACTTCACCATTCTCACCTTGATGTAGAACCAAATCAATTGCAGCACAATGATCAATTACATGCAACCAGTCACGAATGTTCTTCCCATCCCCATATACTGGTACTTTTTGATCGTTGACAATTCTTGATATCGTTAATGGAATAAGTTTTTCAGGAAAATGATAAGGCCCATAGTTATTCGAGCATCTAGTTATGTTAACAGGTAATTTGAACGTTTCATAATATGCCCTAACTAATAAATCCGAGGAGGCTTTGCTTGCACTATATGGGCTATTCGGTTGTAAAGGCGTTTCTTCAGTAAAGAAAGTACTTGGATCAAATTCCAATTCACCATATACTTCATCTGTTGAGACATGAACAAACTTAGTAATATTATGCTCCTTTGCTGCATCTAACAAAACTTGTGTGCCTAGTACATTTGTTAAAACAAATATCTCAGGATTCGTTATCGAACGGTCCACATGACTTTCTGCTGCAAAATGAACAACATAATCAAAATTTTCACTTTCAAACAGAGACATAACAGACTTTCGATCGGTAATATCTACTTTAACAAAATGATAGTTTGGTTTATTTTCTATCTCTCTATGCTTCGTTAAATCTCCTGCATATGTCAATAGATCCAAATTAAAAATGTCATACTCCGGATATTTATTTACCATAAATTGAACAAAATTTCCACCAATAAATCCTGCTCCACCTGTTACTAGTACTTTTTGTTTTCCCATGTCAATTCACCTCTTGAGTTAACTCAGCTAAATAACGACCTAACGCGTCTTTCCATGTAGGTAAAGTAAAAAATCCATTGTCTATTAATTTTTGTTTAGACATCCTTGAATTTTTTGGTCTCACTGCCCTTGTTGGATATTCTTCAGTAGTAATTGAGTTTACTTTTACATTTTTATTTGCAAGTTTAAATATTTCTTGAGCAAATTCTGCCCAAGTACAAAATTCTTCATTGGAAGCATGATAAATTCCATAGGAATCTGTTTGAATCATATCCAATAACAAACGAGACAAGTCAAAGGTGTAGGTAGGCGAACCAAATTGATCGCCAACTATTTTTAACTCCTCCATCGTATCAGATAATCTAAGCATTGTTTTAATAAAATTATTTCCGTTAACACCAAACACCCAAGATATTCGTACAATAAACCAATTTTCTAAGATAGATTGTACTATATTCTCCCCTTCATATTTGGTAAAACCATAATAACTGACGGGTTTTGGTATGTCATTTTCTGTAAACGGCTCATTTCCTTGCCCATCAAACACGTAATCAGTACTAATATAAACAAATTTAGCCCCAATCAATTTAGCTGCCTCAGCCAAATATTTTGTACCATTTACATTTACATCGTAACAACTATCTTTATCATCTTCGGCCTTATCAACAGCTGTAAAAGCAGCACAATGAATAATAACATTTGGTTTCAATTCAGTAATATACTGGGACACACTTTGTTTGTTTGTAATATCCAAAATTCGAGAGCTTGTGCCGTACATCTCAAGCCCTCTACTATTACCTTCCTTAACTACATCATAACCTAACTGACCGCTAAATCCTGTTACTAAAACTTTCATAACTTATTCTCCACTCACAAAATTATTTTCAGAATCCTTTAATAAAGGGGCATTTTCATCTTTTGCAGATAATACAGGCGTAATATCAATTGGCCACACAATCCCAATTTCAGGGTCATTCCAAATAATTCCTCGATCATGTTCTGGAGAATACAATTGATCTACCTTATATTGAACTTCAACATCATCGGTTAATGTCATAAACCCATGAGCAAACCCTTTGGGAATTAATAATTGTTTTTTATTTTCCGCACTTAATTCTATTCCAAACCATTCCCCGTATGTAGAACTACCTTTACGGATATCAACTGCTACATCAAAAATGCAACCCTTTGTACATCTAACCAACTTTGTTTGTGCTTTAGGCTCTAATTGATAATGTAATCCGCGTAAAGTTCCTTTAGTTGCAGAAAAAGAGTGATTATCCTGTATAAAGGTTAGTTCAATCCCTTCTTCCTTAAATTTTTCCTCACTATAATTTTCCATAAACCAACCCCGGTGATCTCCTAATACCAATGGTTCTACAATAATTAAACCTTCTAAAGATGTCTCTGTAAAAATCACACTAAGTCCCTCTTTCTTCAATTAATATTGAATATCACCATTTGCTACTTTAATTAAATACTGCCCATAACCGGTTTTACTTAATATTTCTCCCGAATTCGCTAGCTGTTCTTTCGTTATCCAGCCATTTATATAAGCTATTTCCTCTAAGGCAGCAATTTTAACACCTTGATGTTCTTCAACAGTACGAACAAAGTTAGTTGCGTCTACCAAGCTTTGATGAGTTCCTGTATCCAACCATGTAAACCCACGTCCTAATAATTTTACCTCTAATTCACCTAACTGAAGATAAGCTTCATTAATAGAAGTTATTTCAAGTTCCCCACGTTCTGAGGGCTGAACGTTTTTAGCTATATTTACAACTCGATTATCATAAAAATACAGCCCAGTAATTGCATAATTAGACTTGGGAACACTTGGCTTTTCTTCAACACTAAGAACTTTTCCATTTTCATCAAAATCCACCACTCCAAAACGTTTTGGATCTTGAACATGATATCCAAAAACAGTTGCACCATGTTTTTTCGCAGCAGCGCTTTGTACCATTTTTCTTAAACCACTACCATAATAAATATTATCGCCTAGAATCATACAGACTGAATCTTCACCTATAAATTCTTCACCCAAAATAAAAGCCTGAGCTAAACCATCAGGACTCGGTTGTATTTTATATTGAAGAGAGATACCAAATTGAGCACCATCACCTAATAGATTTTCAAATCTAGGTGTATCTTCAACTGTTGAAATTATTAATATCTCTTTTATACCAGCTAACATCAGAGTCGATAATGGATAATATATCATCGGTTTATCATATATTGGTAGTAATTGTTTACTAGTTACCATCGTCAATGGATAAAGCCTAGTCCCACTTCCTCCAGCTAGAATAATACCTTTCATAAAACATTTCCCCTTTTATATAAATCAATTTCCTTTTTTAAATTTCCTATAAAGTAGTTCAAATTCATGTTTATAAATAAATAATGAGATTATACTAGTGAAAAATAGGTAAGTTATAAAACTTGTAAGCCAACCCAAATAATTCAAGCACAAGAAAAATATTAAAGCATGACAAATTAAAAAAATTACTTCTTTTTTATTTCCTTTTAAATATTTGAATTCTTTATTGGTAGAATAAACATACCAGAGTATAAAAGTTATCAACGTAGCAAGAGCAAGCATATTCATTGAATTAATTATTAAAAATGCGAGTATATTAATAACAATTGCTAATAAGAAAATTAAAAATACTACTTTAAAAAACTCTCGTTCTCGCTTTCTGGCTTTATATAAATTAATAATAATTACATTTATAACCATAATGTAGGGGAACGTTACGAAAGAAATAGCGATAATATTTAATGAAAGAACATAATCAGGGAGAAGTGTATTTACTACTTTGTCTAATATAAAATATGTCGATCCAGCTAAAACACCAATAATTAAAAGTATTTTTTTTATCAAAATTAAATTACTTCTATCTTCTCTTTTTGCAATATAATTATAAAAAGTTAAACCAATTGCATTTATGATTAATAAAATCATATTCATCATTGATACAGCAAACGAATAATAGGCAAAACTTTGGATATCAAAAAAGAATTGAACTATCCATCTTCCTATAGAATTAATCATTAATATACATAGATTTCCTAGTAAAATAAATATACCAACTTTATTATAGTCTAGAATTTTCACTGTACCTTTTGGTACAATCCCTTTAGTATATTTTTTAAAATCAACTTCCATTATTATCAATAATATGAAATAGGAAATTAAAGTAAAAATGATGTAATATATAGATTTATTAATATCTATCGTAATTAAAAAACAAATTAAACATAAATTTAAAATAGTGTACACTATATTAGCATAAGAATACTTTTTAAATTGGCCAGTAGCTTGATAAAATAGTTTATGAAAAGCACCTAAATTTACAGGTATTATCGAAATTGCTAATAAAATAAAAATAAGATTATCTATTAGAAAGCTACACCCTAAAATTATTAATGAAATTAATATTTGGTATACAAAAAAAACATGATGTTCTTTTTTTAATAATTGTTTACTTATATCTTTTTCACCAAAACCTCCGTATTTTATATAGATTGCATCAATAAATCCAAAATGTAACAAACCAATGAAACTTATGTAAAATATAAACAATCTATATTCTCCATAATCTTGAACACTTAATATCATGGGTAGGATTATGCCTAATACTACATTTGAAATTAATGTTATCATATTTGAAAAAACTACTCTGAAGATATTTACAATTAACTGCATATTTCCCTCACTCTTTTAAATAGGGTATTAGTTAAATTCGATATTTTATTTTCTGTGAGATGAATAATCTATAATAAATAGGGGAGTATCCCTGTACCTTTCTACGGTTTAAATTAAATTAGTTATATATGTATAGTTTGCATCATTACAACAATTTCTCAAATTATAAAAGCAATTTCTGAAAAAAGTTCAGCAATCTATTAAAAAACAATTAGCTAAATGTCACAATAAGGGGAATACCCCTAACTTTCAGTATCTTTAGTCATTATAGAGTGATACATAACTCCCCCTAGATTTTAACAATATTTTTCAACCTATTCTTTTCTGTATTATATTTTCAACCTGTAATATTTTTTATTTTTTTTCCAGTTACTACTACTATTGCATTAAATATATACGTAAGCTTAATTAAAAATAAATTAAACGGGCTTAATATATTATTCTTTCGAATTACATAATAGTAATTTTCTTTTCTTTTTAAAAGTTGATTTAATTTTATTCTTTTTTTATTCCCTGATTGACCATGTAAATGATAAATTGATGTTTCATCCATTACAAAACTATATTTGTTTTTTTTGTATAATCTATAACATAAATCTACATCTTCGGCATACATAAAAATATCTTCATCAAATCCTCCAACCTCTTTATAATCTAGCTTTCTAATAATCATAAAACACCCTGATACCCATTCGGTCCTAAAAAGTCCTTTATTTTTATAATTTTTATACCTAAATTTTTTAATAAAATTAAAATTCCAAAATAATAGATTTAACTTTACTTCATTTTCAATACTTGGAAAATCAAAGCCTATAGATTGAATACTCTTATCTTTATTAAGAATTTTTGCAGATAAAACACCAATAGATCCATCATTACTTATTTTTCCAACCAATAATTTAAAGTCTGTTTGATCTACAATAGTATCACTATTTAACAATACCACGTATTTTCCAGAACTATATCTCACACCAATGTTATTCGCTATTCCAAAACCTTCATTTTTTTTATTTTTTATTAAAATAACATTTTCATATTTATTTTCAGTGAAATGTTTTATAGAACCGTCTGTAGAATCATTGTCTACTAAAATAATTTCATAGTTAATATTTGTTAAAGTTTTATTTGTATTTATTGAATTAATACAATCCGCAGTTATATTTTTAGTATTGTAATTAATTATTATAAAAGAAAGCTCTATCATTTAATATCCTCATTTCTTAGTACTACCTCTGTGATATTCTTCAGAAGCAAATGATTTCTTAGATTCGAACTGAATAATAATTATTTGATCCATAAAAAAGTAAACAATAAAGATATTATAAAATAATGGAGTAAGTAAAGAAGTAACAGATATATGCTTTCACATTTCCAAGATTAAAATAGAATAAAAAAAAGTATGATATATTTCGTTAATACTTCTATGGTATAGGTATTACCTTGTAATACCTATTAAAATGCATAACTGGAAGTAGTATAGTTTTATGGACACATTTTAGTTAAGTCCTTACAATGATTTTCGAGAGGATGTGTCCGTCTTGGAATGTAAGAATACAGGGAAAAAATATAATAAAGAAATCAAGAAGACTTCTTTATCACTCGGGTAATTCGGTCAAAGAATTAAGCGGCGAATATGGCGTATCAGAAGTTACCATTTATAAATGGG
>NZ_JBHZPE010000096.1:0-7447 GCF_042787985.1 Peribacillus sp. YIM B13481 | reverse complement strand
TCTCTCATTCTACCAAGAGGTTATTTTTTTGTTCAAACTTCAATTTCACTGATTACAGGAATGCTGCCCCGTTAGTTGCATAAAGAATAAGCTACTGTTCAATTACAATAAAGCTGTTTTCTTTTAATATCCTTATCATGCATAAAACCGTTCAAAAATTTGAACGGTTTTTAAAATAGTTGATTAAAAATCTTCGAACTGTACTTATTTCATTTATAATGAGTAACAATAAAGGCTTTTTAAATACGAATTATAACGTAAGTCAATTATTTATCTCGTTCACTATACTATTGATTAGAGCGATAAGCGCTTGCTTAGTGCCCTCGTCTGTTACTGTAGCATTATCATTAAATTTGGTTCGGACTGATGGAACTAGCAACGATCCACTTTTAACAACAGTAGTATCCAACATATCCAGCGTAAGCAGTAAAGATTCATGCGCTTTTTCTCCCCCCGCAATCGATGGAGAAGCCGTTATAACAGCTACTGGTTTTTTATACAGTTCAGCTGATGAGACAAGCCACTCTAACGCATTTTTCAAGACTCCTGGTACACTTTTTGCATACTCTGGCGTACAGATAATAAGCGCATGCGATTCATCTAGCATCTTTCGAAAATCCTCAACAACAGCTGGTGGTTTCATTCTATCTATATCTGGATTGAAATGGGGAAGTTCTTTTATTCCATTATAAATAGTATAATCAATATCTTCGGGAATAAAAGCTGCTAAAGCCTTTAATATATTTGTGTTGGATGAACCTTCTCGAATGCTTCCTGAAATAGCTATTATCTTTTTTTGTTTGGTCATATTATCACCTCTACGAACAGATTACTTGTTCAACTACAAAAGAATCAAAGATATTGAACTATTTAACGAAAATCCAACAACTTTATTTGTAATTAAACATCTTTATTGTTATTGAAAAGCTGCCTTAAAGACAGCTCCGATCTTCAGCTATAGCACCCGATAGTTCATTAAGGGTTTTGCACTTCATTTTCCGAATGTATGATAATTGCAAGACCCGTACATTCAAAAGGTTGCCGCAGCAACCTCAATTATTGAAGTACAAGTCCTCTCTTTTCTATTTTTGATATGTAAAAGTTTATTTCTCATATACAATAGGGACTAGATCCATCCCCACCCTTTGAGCTGCAATATATCGTCTGTAACCATCCTTAAGGATCTTTGTATCCTTATTAATCGTAATGGGTTCATCTAAGCAGCCTGTCCGTTTAACATGATTTAAGACTTGCTGTGTTTTTTCGACACTCGGATTCGAATTTAAAAAATCTTCCGTTACAACAATCTGATTTAGTAAAATAAACTCTTCTGTTTCATCTGGTTTCATTTTTATTTCCCCCCCTATCTGGAGTCTAATTATATACTCTATTCACCTGTTATAAGACAAAGTTAATCAAGCTGTTCTCACTTTCTTCGTCCTCCAACATTAAAGCAAGCAATCTATTTAACATCAGTCAGATTATCAGAAGCAAAAAAATTAAAGGATCAGTGAGCTAAGCTCACTGATCCTTTATTAAATATGTATCCAACACGAGTACGTAACGATCTACCTTGCACTATTATGAATAGTTGATTACCTATTTATGATCTTTCGACCATAAATAAACAGTTCACCACCCATAATAATGGTTCGTTCGACCATATAAAATACCTGTACACCCATATACAACCTTTCGGCTGTATAAGAACGTTAACTTTAATTGAATCGTTTGCTCAATGAAGTCTTCGGCACTCGATATGATCTTCGCTCGACCCTATATGATAAGTTGGGACCTTATGACAATAATATCTTCTAGAGATACGACTGTCATAAAACCTTTCTTTACCATATAAAATCTTCCTCTGATTGCATAAGATCATTTATTTCTAAATCACCTATATACAATCTTTGGCTGAATTATATAGATCCTTTTTAGGATCTATATAATTTCGGGCTCAACCGTTACGTACTCGCTACCTATATAATGAGCAAGTTTAGTCCAATATATACGGTGTTGTAAGGGATTATTTTTGTCTGTTATTTGTTTATTGTATTGAAAGTATGATTATTGTAAGAATCGTTCTTTCAAAAGGCCGCCAATTGGCGGCCTTCTTATGGCGCTAACGCACCCGTTAGTTCATTAAGAACTGGTGATTTTATAACAAGAACAGCTATTAAATCAATCAACCATAACTTCCCATCCATCTGTGTATCCATCGTAAGGTTTACTTAATTCATCAATTCGTTTTTGTATATCAATAATGTCTTCGTAATTTAAAAGCATTTTTATAAAACAATAACAAGTCCAATCTTCTGTTTCATCATCTTTTTCTAATTCACAATTAAGGCCAGCATCTCTTAATGCATTTAATACAGATTCACCACTCTTTTTATCTGGAACTGCAACAAAAAAATCTACATCTTGTGATTCTTTAAAATCCACACCTTGTTTATATAGCATTTTTAGCACTTGTCCATCTTCAACGTTAGGGAATTTTTTAGGGAATAATTTCATTATTTATCGTCACCTTCATTCTTGAGTAGTAATTAGTTCTTCACGGTATTTTACTTCAACTAACCTGCCTTAAAGACAGCTCTGATCTTCAGCTAACGCACCGTTCATTAGGGATAAAATCTCATTCACCTGTTAAAATCTCTATAAATATAATGGTAATAACAAAAGCTAACAAAGAAAGTAAAACTCTATTAAATAAATGAATAGGCATTAGACGTTCTTTTAGCTTAAAGTATCCATTTAACACGACGATTAGTATAGCAAAATGAATAATTATTGCTATTAAATCAGTGTAAGTAAATGGCTTGCTTATGTAACTATCTGAGTAAAACCCTGTTAGGATTATTACAGTAAATAGAATAAATTGGATTCCAAAATATTTAATAAGATTCAAACTGCAAAAGCTCCTTCTCAATTTCTCATTGTGTTTCACCATTATTGTAGCTGTAAGAAACAACTTTGGGAAACAGTTACATATCGAGAAAACTTCTTCAACTAACCCGCCCCATTAGTTATTTAGAAAAAAAGCTGCCTAAAAAACAGCTCTGATCTTCAGCTAACCCAACTGTTAGCTTAACAACTATTCTTTATCTCGGTGCATCAAATTCAATTGGAAGAAAATAGAACTCAATAAAGCTATTATCATTCCTAACATTGCAGCATAACCAGAAAATACTTCATTTCCCTCGATAACACTACAAATAACTATTCCACCAATTCCACCGAAAACTAATATTAATAACCAAACAACTAAAGATGCCATTTTATCCCCCCGTACATTTATCTGTATATCATATTTTACCATTTCTTATTCAACTATCCTGCCCCTTTAGTTCCATAAGAAAAGGAGCTGCTGATCAGCTCCTGGTAATGAAGTAAAGCACCCGTTAGTTCAACAAGAACATTCACAAAGCCCCTCAAAGACTGATTCAGTAGGGGATTAACATAAATAGAGGAAGTAAAATTATAAGTTTTATTAAAATCTCCAAAATTGTGAACAAATTTAAGCGAACGTTAAGTTCTTGATAATCACCATGATAGATAATATTAAACAGATCATTGCAGGAATAATCATTACAATAGATTGATGCGCTCGAAAAATATGAGCATGTAGGGCTCCTATCATGATAAGTACAAACAATACACCTGATCCAATAGCCAAGTATCTATTCCAGATACCCCCAAGCATTCCTATTGCTCCAATAAGATCAATAAATCCAATTACAGACATGAACCATAATGGATATTGATAATGCTGCCAATGTTCAACCTGAAACGGGATACGTAAAAGTTTTATGAAACCTCCGACTAAAATAAAAACTGCTAAAATTACTTGCATAACAATAGCAATCATCTAACCTCACTCCTTTTAAAGACCTATTTAAGAGTATTCTCTTTTAACGATTGTATGGATATATATGTATATAATGATTCTATCATTATTAGAAGGGGTACCGCCAGCGAAACGCAGATTAACAACGCTAAGGGGCGAAGAACCCAAAAATCCCTTGATATGACAACGTTAAGAGAACCTTCCTAATCTCCATATGTCATAAAGTCCCTTAATCAAATGAAATATTGCATAACTTGAATGCAGGCTTTTTGACATGAGGAAATCAAAGGATATTAGGCTTGTCATAAAGCATGCTTTTTGACAGTAGCTACAACATTGAAAAAAAACCTATATTTGTTTAAAAACGTTAGTCATGCTATTCCATTAAAAGGCCATTTAATGAAATAAGGCTTATCAGCAAACTGCAGTTAAGTTGTAAAAGGAGTTTTGTAATTAAAACAGAATAATTATATTTACCTCCAGAATTTGTAAGTGAGTTATTTATCATTAGGTATCAATTAAAAAATACAAGATAATGAAAAAAGGAGGAAATTTAAAATGACGCATCCCGCATTAAAAATGTACGAATACCACGCATGGGCAAATGGAGTTATAATTGATCGTTTAAAAGAACTTCCGCAAGACATTTATCATAAGGAAATTCAAACAGGTTTTTCTTCAATATCAAAGGTGTTGTCCCACATTTATGCCTCAGATTACACATGGTTTGACATTATTTCAGGTAAAAGCATGAATGAAGCATTGGCGCATGAAGATCAGTTAAGAGAACAGGCGGAAACAAAAAGTATTGAGGAAATGAAAAAGATCTTTTTAGACTTATCTGAACGTTACAAAGCACTTCTAAACAGTCAAGAAGATATTGACAAGGTGATTGTAGTTGCTGGGTTGCTTGAAACCTCAGTTTCTGAATTGGTGCTACATGTTGTCACTCACGGATCTTATCATCGTGGGAATATAGCTACCATGTTACGGCAAATGGGACACACCTCCGTGATGCAAGATTATGGACTTTACCTATTCATGCCCCAAACTTCATGATTACTCGTCTGGGGGTCTTGTATATTTTTATAAAAATTCTTCAATTAAAAGAGTGCTAATGTAATAAGGTGTGAACACGTTTCAACGACCTGAGTAATTCTGGGATAGGGCGCGATTGTTAATAATTAAATCCCAATATCTCATTTATATCACTGAGAGATTGGGATTTTTAATGCTGGAATATCCTTAACGTTGTAAATCCGCCGCTACCCCTTATTATTTGTTCGTTTTAAGCTTTAAGAGCTTCAAAATAATCAAATTTTTATTTTAAAAAAAGATATGAAATTTTAATTATTCAAAATATATATTGACAATTACTACTGGGGAAATATAATAAAAATGGAATGAACACTCATACTTTCTTCAATGTTACATCCTAAATTGTAAATTTTCTCCCTCTATAGATTTAAACTTCAAAAGCTTATCATAGTATCGTCCCATTTCACGTTAAAATCATAACCAATTTAGGAGGAATGTTGATGCGTCATTATGTGTCTACTAGTCAAAAAGGAATTAATCGAGACTCACTGCCATTTAAACTATATGAGAAGGCTAAAAAATTTGGAACTTGGGATCCTAACAACATTGATTTTAGTAAAGATAAAGCAGATTGGGAATCATTAAATACGGACCAGCAAGATACACTTCTTCAACTAATTTCCTTTTTTTACGGTGCTGAAGAGGCCGTAACCCATGATATTCTTCCACTTATTTATGCAATTTCAAAAACAGGACAATATGAGGAAGAAATGTATTTAACAACCTTTTTATTCGAGGAAGCGAAACATGCAGACTTTTTTAGTCTTTTGTTACAAAACATCGGTATTAAACGAGATTTAAATTCTTTTCTTTCACCTGTTTATAGAAAGGTATTTGATGAAATATTGCCAGAAACGATGGGCCGCCTATTACATGACCAATCTCCTGAAGCCATTGCGGATGCCTCCGTTGTTTATAATATGTTTGCAGAAGGAGTACTTGCTGAAACCGGTTATTGGGATTTTTATGAGAGTTTAGCTAAAATTAAAAAAATGCCTGGCCTCCTAGAAGGGATTACCCATATTAAAAGAGACGAGTCAAGGCACATCGGATTTGGAACCTTCCTATTACAACGTCTTATTTCTGAGAATCCACATTTATTAGACCATATTTTAAATAAACTCCAAGGATTAATGCCAATTGCAATCGAATTGAGTGAAACGATGCGATTTGAAGAAGTAAGTCCATTTGGTGTAAAAAAATCAGATAGTCAAGCTTTTATGGCCAAACAATTGAATGCAAGGATAGAAGTGTTGAAGCGAGCTCAAGGTAAAAGCTTAGACGAGATTTACCGTACGGAAATTATTTTTGAATAATTAAAAGTCAAGGTGCAAAAAGCCACTACAAAACAGTTTCTTTAGATATATAATAATTATTGATCTGGCGCAAGAATTGAATAACGATGGACTGTTTCAGCAGTCCATTTTTTTTGTTCTTTATTCAGCTAAAGGGGCAGCAGTTTAATACAACAAGAGATCAAAATGAAAGGGATATAATATGATTAAGCCAATCTTGGAATATTCTGTATCTCATCTATTATTTTTATTCTTGGTAGTTTAATGAGAGCCTTAGTTAAGCTAGTCTATGCAAGTATGGAAATAAACGTAGATAATACTTCTGGTGGATGGTTTGTTGGTATAACAATCTTAATATTACTTTTTGTATTCTATAGAAATCGTCTTCAATTTTCAGGATTTTATAATGAGGAAGGAAAAAAAAACTCCCAAAGAAAATTAGTGTATCTTTGATTTGTTTTTCAATTTTTATGATAATCGTTGCACCTTTATTTCGCTAACTGGGAACATTAGTTTAAGAAGAATTTATTGATTTTAGGACTGAGATCTTATTTTAGTTATTCCAGAAAAGGGCGCGTTTGTTGAACAAGAAGTAAAAGGGCGATACATATTATATATGACTAATATGTATCGCCCTATATTTTTTATGGATTTTTACGATTTAGGTCTTGATAAGTTAACCCTGCTAACGCCTTTAGGCTATTTATTATTCTTCACAATCCAATAATTTAATGATTTTCTGAATGGCCTCCGTAGTATCCCCTTTTCTAAAAGCATCTATAAAGTCCATGTAAAGGAGTTCAAGCACTCTTTCAATGGTGTAACCATGGTTTGGATAAGATTCCTCCATATCTGCAAGAATGATTTCACCACGAAGGGCATATTTACGCCTCATACTTATAGGCAGGGCTTTTAGTTCTTCATGTTGCTCTTTATGAATGAGTTTAAAAATGGAGTCCGTTTTCTTTTCCAATACAGCAGTCTTTCCAGATTCATGTTCCAATCTAGTGAGAACTTTAAAAATCTTCTTTAAATCGGGGTTTATCTTTGCCTCATAAAGAAAATCCTCGTATAGAAGCGTTAATAAATCCCTTTGATCAAATGGTGTTTCTGTTATATCTTGAATATTGGACAGGTTACACTTAGTTGGACAATAAAAATAAGGGCATGTAGAATCATACACAATAAGTGAGGAGAATCTACT
>NZ_JBHZPE010000095.1:0-7492 GCF_042787985.1 Peribacillus sp. YIM B13481 | reverse complement strand
TTTCAAGGGTTATGAAATCCTGCGAATAAGTGAGCATTCGAGAGCTATAGCTATCATACTGAGGGAGTTGATTAAGGATCACAAAAATAATCAAGAAGATTAAAAAAATAAGTTGTGTTCGAAAAAGGGGAGGGTATAGATATTGCCTTCCCCTTTGTGTTTACAGATAAATTTATATGACTGTATATAATGTACTCGATTTTGTATCTCAAAACAGTTAGAGATTGAATTGGTGCGTTTTGAGTGGATTAATAACTCTATGTACTCAAATTCATATCCCCAATGTACTTATCTTTGTGTCTTCGTACAAATTTATTTGCTTTTTTTGGTAATATAGTTAAAGGGTGGTGAGGGATTATGAAAAAGAATTATACGGTTTTCTTTTTACTTTTGTTTATTGGAGCTATTTCTAGTGGTATGGCACTTAAAAATTATTTCGACTATTCTATGATTATTGGAGTTGGTTTAGCGACAGTATTTTTATTAGCTGCTGGGTTTTCGCTTGGAAAAAGGAACAAGGTAAATAATTCACATCATTAAATTGTTTGTTAAGCTAACGTGTGCTTTACATCAATAAGGGAGGTTGTTGAAGCAACCTTTTCTTAATGAACTCCCATGAAAATTAAAAAAGCACAAAATCTAGAAAAAACCACAACAAAATAGACCCAGTAAAAACGCTTTTTAAAAAAAGGCTGAGCCTTATGAGTGATCTGATTAAGTTTGGTAAATCGTTAAACAAAACCCTCCAATTATAGCAAATTAAGTAGAGGCTAGCGCGACGACCAAAAAAGGATTAATCTCCCATGAGTGCTACCCATAAAGGGCGCGACAGTCGGTGGTACACCGTGGTCATCGGAGTCAGACTAACGGATGGGCTCAAAGGCACCATAGTTCAACGACCTTCTTCGCCAGCCATTAAAACATTATCGACATAGAGACCAATTTTCATTCTCTGTGGTGAAGCGCTGATTTTTGCGCTTCATGAATGGCTAACGGGTGCATTACTTCATTACCAGGAGCTGATCAGCAGCTCTTTTTCTTATAGTGAAAGAAAAACAAAACTTTTGTTGTTCAATTTTCGTATATGAAAATACCAAGAATAAATTAGGAGTTGTTTTTATGTTTGACATTGCCTTGATATTGTTTATAGCTTCTGCTGGGGTAGTTATTGCTATTACCGGCTTCTTCGTTATATTAGGTCGAAGGATTTTAGAACCTAAGAAAAAACTTCAACAAAAAATCGATAAACTAGAAGAAGAGGTTCAAATATTGAAAAATCACAAATGATAAACTAGCTTTAATGAACTAACGGATGCTTTAGTTCATTAACAGGGGTTGCTGCGGCAGCCTTTTTCTTATGGCACTAACGGGGCAGGTTACTTGAAGAAGCACAGTTGTATCCAAGGCACTTTATTTTATTTTCTCTAGTTGCGGAAATTTACATAGTTAAAATTATTGGTTAAAGTACAAACACAGTGTTAATTCATATTTTTTTATGGTATTATTCGTAAAAAATGACAAAAAAGAAGGTATTGTTTATGAAATTTACCGGCCAGTTTAGTCTAGTAAGCATCGTTGTTATATTCTCGTTCTTTAAAATTCTCTACTTTGGATACCCACTCCCCAACACGTTTATAGAGGGCTTGTTCTTATCGATCATTGCATGGATTATCGGTAGGGTATATGATCAAATGCGTTTCAATGCCAACTACGATAACCTGACGCAAGTATTTAACCGAAGGTACGCCTTAAAAATGATGCAGAAAAAGAAAGTAAAATCAGTTCAAACAAACTCTCCTTTCGCTGTCGTTATAATCGATGTAAATAACTTTAAAGATTTAAATCAACGATTAGGTTACGAAACAGGAGATCGTTGTTTAAAAGGGCTGTCTATGCTTTTATTGGACCACACCAGAAACTCCGATGTTGTAGCACGATGGGGCAGCGATGAATTTATCATTTTCGCTTCAAGGTTTACCCAAAAAGATACAGAAGTTTTCATAGACAATTTGGAATCCGACATACTAGAACAATTTAATAAGGCCAAAATCCCTTTGGGCATTGGGATTGCTATTGGCAACGCCCACTATCCGGAAGAAGGCAACTCATTAGACGAACTTTTTCATGTTGCTAATCAGAGAATGTTTGACGTGAAAATCAGGACAAAAATTTCCACTGCACGCCAGTCATCTAATAGAATGTGAGTATAATAGAAATTTACCTTTCACCTATCTGTTACATTTAAGAATAATAATTTCTAATATTTTCGGCTGGTGAAGTAGTGCTGTCGTATGACCATTACTGAAGTTTTGGGGCTGCAAACAGGCGGCTTTTTTGTTGTTGAACTAACGGAGCAGCATTCCTGTAATGAATGAATCGATTTATTTATGCAAAACCAACTATTTTGTGAATAATTACACTTAAACTAACGGGTGCGTTAGTTGAGATCCAGAGCTGCCATGTGGCGGCTTTTTTTGCTTAATGAACTAAAGGGCAGGTTAATAAAATAAGAAACTGATCCTTTTATATCTTGTAGACAATTACTTTCCAACAAAGGAGTGGCGCTTTGCAATTTATTATGGCACAAATTGAATTATAGTTGGCACGTATTGACGTTGAATGTCACATGTTTTCCTCCTAAAATGGAAACCATATTGAAGAAGGAGGAATTAACTCATGAAAATTATTTTGATTACAGGTGCAAGTAGCGGAATTGGTTACCAGACTGCACAACTATTAGCGCAACAAGGTCATAAAGTATATGGTGCAGCACGTCGATTAGAAAAAATGGGTAGTTTAGAGAAAGATGGCGTTATTCCGATTAGTTTAGATATTACAGACGAATCCTCTATTAAAAATTGCGTGGATTCAATTGTTACAGCTGAGGGTCGGATTGATATTTTGATTAACAACGCAGGGTACGGATCATATGGAGCAGTTGAAGATGTTTCTTTGGAAGATGCTAGAAAACAATTCGATGTAAATTTATTTGGATTAGCCCGTCTTACACAAATGGTTCTACCAACTATGCGAGCACAACGCTCCGGTAAGATTATTAATACGTCATCAATGGGCGGTCGGGTCACTACATTATTTGGAGCTTGGTATCATGCGACAAAATATGCTTTAGAAGGTTTTAGCGACTGTTTACGTATGGAAGTTTCTAATTATGGAATAGACGTTGTATTGATTGAACCAGGTGGGATTAAAACTGACTGGGGATTTATTGCCGCAGATCATTTGCTAGAAACTTCAAAAGGTGGAGCTTATGAAGAATTAGCTACAAAAACAGCTGAAAGTATGAAAAAGCGCTATTCCTCTAACATGTTATCAAATCCTGAATTAATTGCGAAAACTATTGTAAAAGCAGTTCAGAAAAAACGACCTAAAACTCGTTACCTCATTGGTTTTGGCGCAAAACCAATTGTCTTATTAAAAACTATTTTACCAGATAGAGTCTACGATAAACTGATGAAAAACATGTAATGAGGAATTAACCATGAAGATAACTATCACCAAGCAGTTTCAACAATTTATTGCATCATTAGGGGTATCTATGGGAGAGCTTCTACAAAAAGCCAATATTCCTAATATGCTTTGGAAAGAGACGTTAACTTTAACCGATCTTGAATATTATCGGCTTCTCCAAGAATTTGATCATTTATTGTCGGATGAGCAATTACTAGCCTTCAGTCAAATTGAAAATATCAATATGTTTATGCCGCCATTTTTTGCCGCATTGTCAGCAAAAAACGGCTATGAAGGTATTCAACGTTTAGCAAAATACAAAGGGTTGATTGGTCCTGTAAAAATACAGATGAATGAGACATCCAAAACTGTGAGTGTTCATTTTTCATTTACTTATCCCAATCAGGAACTCCCTAGGTTTGCCTTATTAAACGAGCAGTTATTGCTCGTTAGTTTGCTTAGAACGGCGACGGGTGAAAGAATCGTTCCCCTTCTAGTTGAAGGACCTTACTTCTATAGTTTACCTATTGAAGAGTTTTTTGAAATTCGTGGGACAAAAAGCGTGACGAATCAACTAATATTCAAATTAGAAGATTTAAAACGTCCTTTTTTAACCGAAAACAATATCATGTGGGAGTATTTGAAACCAGAGTTCACAAAAAAACTCCAAGAGGTTTCTCAACAAAAATCCTTTTCCCAAAATATCCAAGCAATTTTATTCTCAGCCATTCCTAGTGGACAGTACACGTTAGAAGAAATTGCACATGCATTAGGGATTAGTGTAAGGACGCTTCAGCGAAATTTGAACGCTGAAAACACAACATTCAATCAACAATTACAAGCGGTTCAAAAAATGCTTGCATTCCACTATCTTCAAGAACCCAATTTAACTACTAGCGATATTTCATACTTACTTGGTTATGCGGATTCTAATTCTTTTGTCCGTGCATTTAAAAAATGGACTGGACAAACAATTTCAGAATATAAATCGCTTCATAAATAAAAAACTTCTCTGCGAGAGCAATGCTTTACTTAGCTATCGCCTTTTTTATTCACAAAACAGTTTTTTGAAATTATGTACTTAAAATAACGGGTAGCTTTAGTGAAAGAAGAATTAAAGATTGAGACCATGTTTTAGTTATTCCATTATAGGGCGCGATTCTATTACATTGAATAATCCTCACTTAAGGTAAGACAAAGTTAAATTAGAAATGGAGTGAACATAAATGAAACAAAAAGCTGTTGTTGTGGGAGGGACTGGATTGATTGGTAACAAACTGGTGAAGTTACTGCTAAGTTCCACAGCATATGACACCGTTACACTCTTGGTACGGAGACCAACAGGTTTAAAACATCCAAAGTTAGACGAGAAGATAATAGAATTTGAACAATTAGATAGATTCGGTGATGAACTAACTGGAGCTGATGTATTCTGTACCCTTGGAACAACTATAAAAAAAGCAGGAAGTCAAAATGCTTTTCGCAAAGTAGACCTTGACTACCCAATTACACTTGGGAAAATGGCAAAAAAGCACAAAGCTAGGCAGTTTTTAATTGTCACTGCACTAGGAGCAAATCTATCATCACGATCATTCTACACACGTGTGAAGGGAGAGGTTGAAGTTGCATTGCGAGATCTTAATCTTCCAGCACTACACATTTTCCGTCCGTCACTATTACTCGGTGAACGTGACGAATCAAGAATTGGCGAAAGGTTTTTCATACTAGTTTTTAATTTACTTTCACCTGTCTTCATAGGACCATTGAGAAAATACAAGGCTATTCATGCACAATCTGTAGCAAAAGCAATGCTTTTAAAAGCCCAAAATGTTTCTTCAGGTATTCATATCTATGAATCAAACCAGATTAAACAGATTAGTAAACAGTTTTAAAATGCCTGTACTGGGTGGAATCTTAGGGAGGGATACAATTTTTATCTATTATTTTTATTGTATGGATTGCAATCAAAGTTAAAATAGTCAACAATCCAACCAATTCTTAATCAACTAACGGGTGCTTTAGTTCAATAACAGGGGTTGCTGCGGCAGCCTTTTTCTTATGGCACTAACGGGGCAGGATAGTTCCATAAGAAGTGTATTCGTACTGTGTGCTAAAAGTTTGTTTCTTGAATAGTTTTTAATCGTAAAAGTCATATTATTAACATGAAGTTTAAATTATAAAAAAACTTAAAAGCTTTCCTGTATTGTTGATAATATTCTTTATTTACATATTTTTATTTTTCCTTTTATCTGCAATAATTACTTTATTGGGCTTAAATCTTGTTTTGCAGTTTGTGTCCACCGTTTATTCGCATTGAGAAATTACCTTTCGTACAATAATATTTTGTCGTTATTGGGATAGTGCTAACCCTTCACATTAATACTAAGTAAAAACAAAAACTGAGGTTGCTTTAATGTATGATACATGGATATATAATCATTTCATAAATACAGCGTTTTTTCCTATTTTATTAGTAATAATTATTACAGTTATCTTTATTTATTTGTATAAAAGGAAAAACAATTCGTAAACATATACCACTACTAGTAGTTGTCTCTGTTATATCAACGACTATCTCTGTAATTCCTAACATCACAGTTTGTGTCAACTCTACAATAAGTCTTTAATGAACTAACGGGTGCGTTAGCTGAAGATCAGAGCTGTCTTTAAGGTAGCTTTTTCTTTATGGAGCTATCGGGGCAGGGTAGTTTGATAATAATGGATAATTTTCCAATTTTCATATAATGTAGAAGGGAGAAATGGAGGGATGAAATTTGAGGTTTTTCAAGATGTTTTCTTTTTGCACTTTAATGATAGTATTCTTAAATGCTTGTAGTTTAGATACTACAAAAACGAAAAGTGAAATTTTAGAAATACCTAATATAGATGAATATACAACCTTATTAGTGCAAAGTGTTGATGAGAAAGGGGTATCTTCCAATTCAACTTCAAAGGTCATTACAGATATTAATGAAGTACAAGCTTTTATAGAAAAAGTCAACAAAATGGAAGTTGTACAACCTCCTAAAAAGGAGTTATTGGAGAAGAGTAAAGAATTAAATAAAAAAGGGAATTACTTTTTTGTATTATCCGATAAAGAAACCATGGATAACAAAGTGTACACTATGAATTTTTTTAGTGATGGAAGGATTATGTTTCAAGAACCGAACGGAAAGAAGCAAGAAGCAAATGGAGCAGAACAGAAAATGATGTATTTATCAAAAGAAAAACATACTGATGTTCTTCTTGAAATGAAAGAATTATTAAACATTAAGTTTTAATTAATTCTTAATCAACTAACGGGTGCGTTAGTTCATTAAAAGATAAAAGGAGAGTACATATTATACATGGTTAATTGTGCTCTCCTTTATTCATTAGGTTTTTTTATAATTAAGGTCTTGATAACTTAAGTTCCGTTATAAAATCTTCGCCCTCGTAGGGTTGCTCTGCTTTGTGCAATAGCATTGGAGAAATAAACAAAGTTACCACCTCAAGATAATTGTAGCATTAAAAACTCCATATTCTCTGAGGTAGGTAATGGAAAAATTTAAAAGTGAAAAGAGTGCTTAAGATTAACCTTAATCTTAAGGTAAAAAAAGAGAGGCGAAAACGAATGGCAGAAAGTCTTATTAGAGAAATTAGGGAGACAGTACATTGAACAAATGGATAATTGTCGTAACTTTAATAAAAAATAAAGAGATGACAAAAAATCACTTTTGTATACGTTTTTATCAGAAATAGTTATACAAATAATCTTTAAATGAAAGAATAGCTGATCTGTATTACTTTTGTGCATAAGCTTTAGTAAAACAACCTCTAAAAAATTAGTTTTCACATTAAATGATATAGAAAGTTCATTTAAAAGTAGTTGACTCTTACAAGAAAAAGAATCCTGAAGGATTGAACTATACCCCGGATAACGGACACACATAAAAAAGTGTCCCTTAGGGGCTGTTGACAATCTAAAAGGATTTTTGAAACCTGTATAGAATTTATTCTATGCAGGTTTTTTATTGGAGGGATT
>NZ_JBHZPE010000094.1:0-7764 GCF_042787985.1 Peribacillus sp. YIM B13481 | reverse complement strand
AGCCCGGTAGATTACCGGGTTCATGCCCTCAAGGCTGCCTAATTAAATAAAGTGTCTAACTTTTTGGGTTCACTTCAAAGCAACTCCCTTATTTAAGTGGGTTGATGTGGGATACACCAATCGAATCCTCGCTTGAATTAAAGTGTGACAATAATCGGACCATCTTTAGTAAGGATAATAGTATGTTCCAATTGAGCTACATAGCTTTTTTCTGTAGCATAGGTCCAACCGTCTTCTTTTTGGAGCACTTCTTCTTCAAAGGTTGAGATAAATGGTTCGAATGCGATAACCATCCCTTCCTTTAATATTTCATTGTCCCATGGATCATAATAATTACAAATATGGTCAGGTGCTTCGTGTATTCTACGTCCAACACCATGTCCTGTAAGGTTTTTGATAACAGTGAATCCATGTTGTCTCGCTGTTTCGAATACTGCTTTTCCGATTCTACTTTTTTTGGAACCGGGTTTTGCTTTCTTAAGACCTGCTTCAAATGCCTTTTTAGCAACGTCGCATATTTTCGTTAATACTTCTTCTCCTTCTCCTACCACAAATGAGATTCCTGTATCTGCAAAATAACCGTTCTTTGAAGCAGATACATCTATATTTACTAAATCCCCTTCATGAATAACCCGATGACCCGGAATACCATGTGCCACTTCTTCATTAAGACTAATGCAAGTATAGCCAGGAAAATCATATACACCTTTTGGAGCTGACACTGCACCTGCTTTTTCTAAAAGTTCTCCGGCTATATCATCAAGTTCTTTGGTCGTTATGCCAGGAATTGTCCTTCGTACCAATTCATCTCTAATGGAAGCAATAATTTTGCCAATTTCCTTCAAACCATTAAAATCTTCTTCTGTTTTTGCAATCATTTTTATCCTACCTCATTATCTTTTATCATTAATAAGCTATATAAGTATTAATTGTACCTTTATTTTCTCGAAAAATAAAAGCAATGTAAAATATTTGGTACAATCCCCCTCACCTGAATTATTCTTCGATCAAGGAATAGACTACAAAAAGGATCTAGTACATATGACTATACTATTAATTGGATTTACCTTCCACTTTTCTTATAGAGCTAATCTGCCCCCGTTAGTGCCATAAGAAAAAGGCATAAATCCTTCCTGCTGAATCAATGCCTTCACTTTTTGAAATTAACTTTACTATTATTTTTTTTAGTTAGCATATAGCTTTGTTTTATCATTTCGTAAATGGCTTCCTTTGGAACAGTACCGTCAAGTATTATCGAATTCCAATGGTCCTTATTAAGATGAAATGCCGGAACTACCGAATGGTAAATCTGACGCCAATAATCTAAAAAACCGGGATCACATTTCACATTAATCCAAATATGGCCATCTTTTTCAAATATCCACGCAAACACTTTCTTGTTATCTATATGTCGCATTAACGTCCAATTCTTATCACGAAATGGATAATCTTCATATGTATTACCCATTCCCAAACAGTAACCGATAGCTCCCTCTCTATTTTTCATTGTTAACCTCTTCTCTAACATAATAACTTGCTAGTTTTTTAATAAAGCTGCATCCTTAATTATAACCCCTGGACGCTTTATTGCACTAACTGCCCCGTTAGTTCCTTAAGGAAAAAGCTGCCTTAAAGGCAGCTCCGATCTTAAGCTATCGCATCTGTCAGTTGATTAAGCGATAAATATTACTAAAAGCCCATATTATAATTAAGACCCAAATCAATAATATTATTGAGCCGACTATCCAATTCTTCGGCTTACCCTTTTTCATCATTTCTTCTGCCTTAACTTCACAGTCGGTTAAAACACTCTTTGGTATCATCTTTAATGCAATCATTATCCCTATTGGAACGAGAATTACATCGTCCAAGTAGCCAAGAATGGGTATAAAATCTGGTATTAGATCAATCGGACTGAATGCATAAGCAACAACACAAGCTGTAAATACCTTTGCATACCAAGGCACCCGTTCATCTTTACAAGCAAAGTAAAGGATAAAAATCTGTCGTTTTAAATTTCTCGCCCAAGTCTTCATTTTGTTAAACATTTTATCTCCTATAATAGTAATGATTTTATTTTCATTATAACAAAATGAAATTTACTAAAGATTGTTTTGTACTAATCTTCCCCGATATAGACAGCTCTGACCTTAGCTCTAGCACCCGCTGCTTAATAACGAGATGTTTTTTTAGCAGGGTTATACTATTCTTGGTTTATTTTCCCTGGTGTTTATCAAGCATTTGTTTTAAATATTCTTCCGATTTTCCTTTTTGAATACTGAGACTCTCCCATTTATTATCTTTTACTTGTTTACCAATAAAAACAATTTGCCCCACATGATAAGCATAATGTGCCATCTGCCTTTCAATAGCCTCTAAAACTAAATGCCTTTCTCCACGAATGTATATATTTTTTAATAAATCTTGTTCGCTTAAACCAGTTAATGTATCAATTAGGGTTTTCCAGCCTTTTTCCCAAACAATAGTTAGTTCGGATTTTGAAGATATATCATCTATAAATTCTTCATCACGATTTCTATATTCCTTTTCTCCGTCTGACGTTAAAAAATCAGTCCACCTTGAAACCATATTTCTACTCAAATGCTTTACTATTACTGCAACACTATTTGACTCGATATTATACGTCCAATGTATTTCCCCTTCGGATAATTGATTTATCGTTTTATCTCCTAGGCTTTTTACACTTTTAAACCTTTCGATTACAATCTTTAAATATTCGTTTCCAATATCCATATTCATTCCCTCCCTAAATACATAATTTAATTTTACTAAATTTTAAATGACGAAATATTCCCTCTACTTATTGTAAATGAAATTAAAGTGAAATATCGTAATCTCACCAAAAAAGGCATTTTACGTATCCCTAGTATAGTTTATTGGTTATATCTCCTAACCTATTATAAAAAATGAAGACTTCAAATTATTATTAATTAAAAAAATGTTATTGTTAATTTGTATATTTTCCGGAGATTATTATTAAGATATCAGGAGGTTTACAAACGGGAATGGTTAGTGGAGTAAATGAAAATAGAGAGTGTTATGTAGACTAATAATGTATAAAATATAACAAAAGAAAAAACCAGTTTTATTAGACTGATTTTTTCATCTAAATATAACACTTTGTTAAATTCAGTTTTTAACACTTACATGTTCAATTATACGCTTCATTGCCTGAATTTGCCCCATATGAGTCGCTTCATGCATTAATGTTAAACCTGCAAGCTCGCCAACAGTCTTACAACCTAGGAATGGTGTATCCAAATCTTGATCTAGCTGTTCAGCAGAAATTTGCTTTAAACGAGTTAATTGACCTTTCAGCTGTACAATAAGTTGATCCATAGCAGGTATATTCCCTGTCCAATCAGCTGGTTTTGTACCATTCCCAAACAATTCTATATAATTCATGGGAAGGTGAGTTGTTACATGCGGGAAACCAAACATAGTTTGTTCAGTAATTGTCAAAACGTGACCTGTATGCCAATGAATTGTGTTATTAAAACCATCTGGCTGCACATCAGTTTGTTCCTTAGAAATGGACTCTACATTCTTGATGAAATATTCTCTTGTCATCTCAAATTGCTTAAATACAAGTTGATTCATCTTTTTCTCCCCTCTCATTAACAAAATCATCCATATTATACCAGTAAAAAACGAAAAAGAATATAGTTGAAACTTCCTAAAATTAGCTTTATGTCAACCGGTTTTTGTTCCACAGTAGGGCGCGATTCTTTTAATAAGGTTCGCTTTTCCTAATGAACTCGGGTGCGTTAGCTGGAGATCGGAGCTGTCTTTATGGCAGCTTTTTTTTATATGAGGGGCAGGATAGTTGAAGAAGGATAAGCATTCAAGGTTAACGAATTAAAAAAGTAATATACATGTTATGGAGTAATTTCACAGTGATAAATGAGGAAAAAATCTTTGAGCTTATTACAGAAGATCAATGGATGATGAACATATTAAAAGCAGCAAAATCGTTAAATTTACCTGATTGGTGGATATGTGCTGGATTTGTTTGTTCAAAAATATGGGAACATTACATAATTTCAATGAAAGAACTCCAATCCCAGATATTGATTTAATTTATTTTGACCCTACAAATATTGATGAATTAATGGAAAAAAAATTTGAGGAAATGCTTAAAACCCTTATGCCGAACATTCCTTGGTCTGTAAAGAATGAAGCAAGAATTCACATTAAAAGTAATATGCCTCCCTATTCTTCTGCCGTTGATGCTATTTCCAAGTTCCCAGAAACAGCAACAGCTTTAGGAGTAAAATTAGATGAAAGGGATAATGTGAAATTAATAGCCCCTTGCGGCTTTAGTGATGTTTTAATCTAGAAGTGAAGCCGACTCTTTTTTTTACAGAGACCTAAAGAACGAGTAGAAATTTTACAGGTATAAAAAAGCTATAGGAGTCTCCGTTAACATTGTTTATTTTGATATCCATTCATATTGAATATCAGGTAAATTTTCTTCATTTTCGTGTCCTCTACCAATGATTTTAAATCCATTCTTTTCATAAAATCGTTGTGCGTTTTCATTTACTTCAAATGTATATAATGTTAATCTCCCACTTGATTTTGCTTTTATTTTATCTAGTAATGTTTGACCTATACCAATTCCTTGATAATCTATATGAATATAAAGTTGGCTTATTTCCGTTTCATTAGAAGCAATCATTCCAACTACTCTATCGTCAATTAACGCTAAATTTATTTGAAACTGTTCAGGTAATATATTATTTAAAAAATAAACGTGATTTTCAAAGCTATGAATTTCTTTCTGACCAATTGCCTGTTCCTTACTATCTCGCCACATTTTCACCGTTTGTTCAGCGTACTTGGGATTATACTGAGTAATTATGATTTGGTGTTGATTCACTACAATACCTCCTCAATTTTTGTTTACTGCTTTATTTGTTGTTTTCTTGTTAAAAAATCGATGAATACTACCCATTACGTGTATTTAGCTTTTATAAAATTTCTTCCTAGCTTCTCTCCCTATTCAGCACCGTTTATGAAACAAGAAAGTAGCCTCTATGGCAGCTCCATTCTTCAGCTATTGCACCCGTTAGCTTAGTAAGAACGATTTATATGATGCACTTTTAAATTATTCCAAGTTGATTTCCAACCTTCATTAATGAAATAAATCGCCTATTAGCTTAATCAGACTTTTTTGCTACCCAGTAAAATGTTCTTTGAAAATCTGTTTAAAATAAGGCTTAAAATCAATTTCAATCATTTGTTGGTAATCCTCATTAACAACTGTTAATAGTACAACTGAATGGTCTTTTTTATCTGATTTAATTTCGAATTTATCAACCCGTTTTAAGTCCAAAAGTGATAACAATCTATTTGAAGTACGGTGAGTTACTTGTATTTTTACTTCTCCATAGGAGGGCGAAAGTGTAACAATAAAGTCTTCTTCTCCATTAGAAAACCGGTATGTTGCTTTATTATAATAAAATGGCAAGTCTTTTGAAGTGGTATCTAATAACATTGGTTCACATTCAAATAACGACAGAAAGTCATTTTCTTCTGGAAATGCAGCCATTTTCCCTGATCACCTTCTTTATCACTATTTTAACAGTTTCATATTCAACAACCTGCCCTTTCGTTCCATAACAAAAAGGTTGCTTCTGTAACCACCCTTTGAAGTAAAGCACCATTAGTTTAAGTATAGGATTTCACAGTCCAACCATTGCTTTATTTAGTGGACACAACCAATTCATGTGGCATGCCAAGGTGCCGGTATTTAATTGCGACTTTGTCAATACTATGTTCATGCACTAACGAAAGAGCATATATGGTATCATCTTCTGTTGCAGTACCAGCATTTACTTTATCAAGTTGCTTTTGTGGGTCTGTCTTTGGTTTAAGAGTTATAGAATCTAATCCTTTGAAGGTATATTCACTTGCTTCTTCGCCATTAAAATGGTCAGAGATAATAAACCCTTTTGGATGATAACTCACTTGTAATTTCACTTTGGATGGTACAACTTTATCATTGACAAGAACTTCTTCAATTTGAATATCATCAAATGGACTTTTATTTCCTACCGAAACCAATTGTACCTGCTTATCATTCGCTGAAGCACTTGGATAAGCTACTAAAGGTTGGTTTAATTTCAGAAAAAAGAAGACACCTATAAATAAAACCACAATACTAATGACACCTATTAACACCTTTTTCAAAAAAACACTCCTTTACTAACCCACCCTTTTAATTTCATATTTTGCTATACATTAAAATGATAATTCCACAAATCGCAGCTACCCCAACAAAAGATAATACGTAAAAATAAGGTGGTATAACTTTACCGACAATCTCTACTTCCTTTTGAAGGGTGTCTACTTTATCCCATGCACTCACAATATCTGGTTTATAGTTCTTTGTTTTTATCATACTCACTAACATCAAACAGACTATATATAAAACATGAAGTGCAATTGAACCAATAAACGCTTGAAGAACCAACTTCATATGCTTACTCCTTTTTTCATTAAATATACCATAATAATCCATTTTAGTCCTTAAACCCTAAACCCTCGTTATTAAGGGTATTGCACAATTTGTGTCTAATGAGAACCAAAAGACGGCTTGGATCTTAAGCTAACGCACTCGTTTGTTGCATAAGAAAAGGAGCTGCTGATCAGCTCCTGGTATTGAAGTAAAGCACCTGTTAGTTATTTATTCAAAATATCATTTCTTAGTGAAGCAACTTTAGTTAAAGCTGTATCTATGTCAGCTTCATTCACTCCAAAGTGAGCAAGTGCATCGTTAAGATGTTTTACAATAGCATTAAAATGGGCTGGTTGGAGATTCATTCCCTGGTGAGCTTTTGCCATTGATTGTCCAGAATATTGTTTTGGACCACCTAATGCAAAACTAATAAATTTTGTCTGATGACTGCGTTGTTTTTCCATATCCGTTTTTTCAAAAAAATGATTAACTGTATCATCCTTAAGAACCAACTCGTTGTAAAAATAGTCCACAACTTTTGCTATCGCTTCTTCTCCACCAATTTTTTCATAAAGTGTTTGATCCATATATACACTCCTACTTTGTAATTAATATAAGTATTCTCTCCCAGAAAATTCATTTTTATTCCATATACTTTTATAATTAATAGTAGGATGTCGATAGAAAATCCAATTGCTAGTGAAAACAAACCGTTAAAACCCCAAACAATTCCTTGCGTTTTCGCCTTACCAAAACGGGTAGTGTATTATTGAAGCATGAGTATGATAAACGTCTCTCTATAGGAGGAATGTTCATGAATCCGGTCATTTTATTTGATGGTGAATGCAACTTTTGTGATTCGAGTGTCCAGTTCATTATAAAGCGGGATCCGCAGGGGCTTCTTTATTACGCTTCGCTTCAAAGTGAGGCGGGTCAAGAGCTGCTGAAGAAATACGATGCTCCCGCAGATATAGATAGCATGGTTCTGATCGAAAAGGACAAGGCCTACTATAAATCGTCTGCAGCCTTGAGGATTTGCCGCCGCTTACAAGGGGCATGGAAATTGCTTTACGGTTTCATCATCGTTCCAAGCTTCATCCGGAACATCGTTTATGACTTCATTGCCAAGAACCGTTACAAATGGTTCGGAAAGAAAGAAGAGAGCTGCATGCTGCCATCGCCAAGTGTTCGAAAGCGCTTTTTATAAAAGGCTCTTTTCGTAAAGATTGTTGTTTTTAAAACGAAACTATTTAAGGTTGATTGGAGCGGAAGTGCGAGAC
>NZ_JBHZPE010000093.1:0-8585 GCF_042787985.1 Peribacillus sp. YIM B13481 | reverse complement strand
ACAAGCCATTGAAGATCGAATTAGGAATACAGCTTAAGATTTAACTTTTTAGTGTCCAAAATATTGACCCAAATCCAATAGGGAGGGTTTATTTTGAGTAAAACAAAAAAAATATTAAGAGGTAGTTTTGTTGTAATTTTGTCTTTGCTTTTATTCTTTAGTAGTTATTCTGTTAATTTTTTTGCCAAAGCTAATGAAATGAAAGAAACCACGAATGATTCATCGGAAGAAAAGAATATAGTTATTATTGCTGATGATGAAACAAGCACAGAAGAAACCGTGAATACTGTTGTTGAAGAAAATAGTGATCCGGAGTTTGAAGATATCCAAGATAAAGTTGATAATAATGAATTGAACGTTAGTGTTGTTTCCCCCGAAAATAATCAAGATCTTGAGAAATCAAATTCTATTGCTGCTGATGCCGCTGTTGTAGAAGGAAATAAATCATATAAAGATTTTTTGAAAGCTGAATTAGAAGATGGTAAAAGAGTATTTCTTTACGGTGATGTTCAAGCAGAGGAATATAAAGAAATCTTAGATTTAGATAAACTTACCGTTAAAGAAAATGATGGACAGTTAGAATTTGGTTTGAGCGAAGAAGAATTGAATGAAAAAGCAATTGAAAATGGTAAGGAATTCGTTGACGAAAGTGCGGATGTATCTAATGATTCTGAACATTCAGACGATGAAGTGAATGAAAAAGGTTCTCTTGATGCTGCTGATTCTGAATTTACAAGTCATGTTATAGGATATACAATAGACAAAAGTCAAGAACTTCAGTTTGTAGATGTTTCTATTAATAATTTTGATGAAAATGGTAATTCAATTCCAAACACAAATAAAATGGTGTTACAAGAGGTTATAAATACTCAATCAGAGATTATTGATACTGAAAATGAAATTAATCAAGAACAAAATACAACTGATTCTTTTACTTTTATTACTAATAATAAAGTAAAAGCAGAAAGTGTAAGAGTTAAAAACAAATATAGTTTGGTGGAAAAAGGATATCGTCTTGGACTTTTGGTTGCTAGAATGGATACAGATTGGCACTTGTACAAGCAAAATAGCGAAAAGAGTAAAAAATATGATTATTTCACTTTAAAACCTGTAACTCAAGTCACAAGTTATAAAGGAATATGGGCTAGATCTATTTATACAGATATAGATATACCAGCGGCTTCAGATCAATTAGACGATTGGGGTCCTATGGGAGACAGAGGGACGTCTTCAATTTCATTGTCACTAGGATATCCATTTTCAGTAGGGATTTCCATGAATTTTGGTGAAAATCTAAAAATTGATGATCGATCTAGTTTGGCATATGATTATGCTAGATGGCAGTTAAATGATGGAGCAACGGATTTAAATAGAAATATAAGTGGAAAAACATTTAACCCTGCTGCTGGTTGGGCTTCAACAGGAACATATGCTAGAGCTGGATTAACTGTTGTAGGTAAATTTGATAATTATATAACACTAACTACTAAATCGAATGTAAGTTATGATTATTCAAAGGCCACATACTAAAGAGAGGTAATAGGTTTCCATGAATACAACTTTTAAAATAATTCTTTTAATATTACTGAGCATTTTAATAGTGGTTCAAATATTTATGACGAAAGCAGTATTTGATGTTGTCGACCAACTGACAAATATTTCTCAGACATTACCTGGTATATTGGACCGATAAAGTTATCAAGAAAACGACACTGCCATTTTAATTGGTAGTGTTTTTTGTTTAGAGGGTAGTCTTAATAATAAAAGTAATTTTAATAGGGTTACAGGGTCAATACTTGGACGGCCAACATCGGAATACATATCTTCCACAAAAGGATAAAAACGAAAAATCGATGGTGGGCTTTATTTTACGCTATAGCAATCATTTTAAATTTGTTCTTTTTAAATGAAGTATGTTTAGTTAGCATTATCGTAACCACAAGTATATTTTGATATTTCCTTCTAAATAAAAACTAGAACCTGCACTAAAGCTTATATTACTTCGTGGTCCGTCTAGTCTGACAGTTCTTTCTCAAGCATCAATTATGTCAGATATGTGGAGTGAAGTGACGGCTGATGCTGATTTCAAGAAGTATATTAGTAGCTCAAAAGTGGGTAGAATTAAAGACCAGTTTATATGTCATGCGGCTAATAGAACCGTGACGAAGTTTAATATCATAGGATATTTTTTAATAGGAATATCTATAACAACTTATCTTCTTGTTGGATTGTATATGACCGGAAAAGGATATTATTCAGATGGACACGCCCCAGAAAGGTTGCTTTCTTGTTAATTCTTGAATAAATGAAGAAACTCTTCTAAAATATATTTAGTCCATAATTTTACAGTCAATAAAAATATTACATAAATAAGAAATCTTGTAATCTCTAAGATTTTATAAGAAAAGTAGTTGAAAGGACTTTCCAATATGTCTATGATTTACGAATCTCAAACACTAGTTTCTGCAATGCAAACGCGTGTCGGACAATATAAGGACCTAAAAGAACAGCTCACGGAATTAAAAAAAGGATTTGAGAGCATCGTTAATTTGGATGATGAGCTACAAGGTCAAGGCGCAGAGGCCATTAAAGGGTTTTACAAAGCACAAATCGATGTCGTGGATTCTTGGCTGCGTCTGATCAATCGGCATGTTGCCTTTTTAAGTGGAATTCAAGGAGATACAATCGAAGCTAACCTTAGTGAAACCATAGTTACGGTTCCTTTTTTAGAGGAAGAGCTGGAAAACGCCAGTCGAAATTCCAAGGAAATGGTCACAGCCCAGAAAAATGATCTGAAAAAAATATTTTCCGGAATTGATGATATCATTCAGTTAGAGCCTTTTTCCGATGATGCGTTCTTTGAAAATATCGAGAAGGCTGACAAGAAACGGACCCAAACGATAAACAAAGTAAACGAAATCGATCATAAGTGGACATCTGAATATGCCAAATCCGAAGAGGACCAAGCAGCAGTGACGGCACTCATGGAGCAATTGAAAGTATCCAGTACAAGGGGAGGAGTAGTATCCCCTCTCTATTTTAATGCAACAGCTTATAAAAATAGTGAAGCCTATAAAAACCTAGAAGTTAGGAAAAAAGAGACCGCGCAATATCTGAAGGTTAAGCAAGAGGAAGCAGAGAATCGCCGGATCAAAGACCTGAAGGCACAACTCGATGATGTCACAGGTCCAGATGAGTTCCTCAAAATCGCCAAGCAGATCGGGTACGAAAACTTAGCGCCCACCCAGCAGCAATATGTCATGCAGCTAGAAGCATCCAAGCAAACCGCAGACATCGCAAAAGGAATCGGCGTAGGCCTTTTTGATGTAGGTAAAGACTTCGTGACAGGAGTTTGGGATTTTGTCACAGATCCTGGCGAAACGGTTGAAGGTGTAGCAAATTCAATCATGCACCCGATTCAAACCTATAAATATATATCCAAGTCCATCTCCGACTCATATGAACGGGATATGGTAAATGGCGATGCCTATTCGCGAGCTCACTGGGTATCCTATGCCCTTGGAACAGTCGTCACATCAGTAGTTGGAACAAAAGGCGCAGGAGCTGTTGCGAAGACCGGGGTAGCCACTACAAAAGCGGCTGCAGTAAAAGGTGTTACGAAAGCAAAAGAATTCTCTATCCCTAACCTATTGCCATACAATCCTAAAAACCAACTGTCCTTGGCAGGGGGAGTACCTTATAATGTGGTTAATGGTGCGGGGTTAAAGGATCAGTTAATTTCTATGGCGAAAGTGGAGTCGGAAGTTAGTGGAGATGGTGGGAAAAAATTTACTATAGATACTATGAGGCATGTTTATCATGGAGAGATTAATCGACGTGGGAAGGCTGTTGGTTATCATCACGAGAGTATGATGGGTGGTAAGATAGTTCCAGGTACTGAAGAAACTCCAGATATCAACGGAGTATATAGAGCTAAGGTGGAAATAAATGGAGTGATGAAGATTGCAAAGTCAACTTTCTTTCCAAAAGATTGGGACAGGGTGAAGGTGAATAACGCTATTAACGAGGCTTTTGAAAACAAAATAAAAGATGGAAATAGATATGTTGGCAGAACTTCATCAGGAATTGATATTGGAATGTACTTAAACCGTGATGGGACAATAGCTACTGCATTTCCTTTATATAAAAATTAAATATCGGGAGATAATTAACTAATGAAATATTCGTATGAATTTACAAGAAACCCATTAGGATATCTAAGGATAATCCTACCACAAGAAATTAACCTTTTCTCAGACTTCATTGAAGATATTGTATTTGAAACAGAAGTGGATGAGTATATTGATATTGTTCGCAAAGTAATGGAAGGTGAATACGAAGAATTTGAAATAGAAGGGAATGCTACCAGTGTCTTGATAAAAAAAGATACGACGGTTCTTCACCACTTTTATATCTTCGATAAGCCAAATGAGAATGAAATGGAAACTGAACAATTTAAAGAACTAATGCTAATATGGAGAAACAAAATTCCAGAAAGATACAAAGAAACTGAGAATTAAGTTTTATAGATCTAGATAAAGCACTGGGATAACCAAAATTTAAAGAAGAGTTGATACAACCAATAAAAGTTGGTTCTATCAACTTTTATTTTGGAAGAAAAATAATATACCTTTATGTAATCCCATATCTAAACGAAAAAGCTCAAAAACATTACATAAAGCGAAGATTGCAATTGTCCAACTAGTTCAATTCTCTTCTAGCCGAATATATCACCATTGAATCCTCCATGTACCTGGTTATCTCATGAGCATGTGGTATTCTAAATACTTTAGGCCCTGCTTATCATTTTGGAAAGAGCAGTAATTAAGGGGAGGCAGAAAAAAAGAGTAAAAATTTATCTAAAGAGGAATTAGTTGAACTAGTAAATAAAATATGTAATCCTATGCTGGCTAATGAAGAAGTAAGTGGGAATATAGAAGTTTTAGAAGACAATGTTCCTCATCCTGCCCCTAGTGACTTAATTTTTTGGAATGATGAGGATTTAACACCAGAGGAAGTAGTAGAGATTGCCATAGTATACAAAGAAGGAAAATAATGAATTTAGAACACGTATTAGTAGAACCTTGAATGCCATTTACCATTCAAGGTTTCTTTTTTCGTGGGGCTACCCTTAATTAAAAGGAGTTTTTAAATCAAGATTAGTAGGTGATTTCGTTGAATTATTCAGCTTTACAGAAATTTATTAAACAGTATGGAAATGATGATGATTTTACAGATGGGGTAAGTGAAGACAAAGTTAAAGAAACTGAACAAAAACTACAGGTCTCATTACCGGAAAGTTACAAGTGGTTTTTAAGAAATTATGGGTATGGTGGACTTTTCGGTGTGGAGATAATTGGATATGGTTTTACGGGTCCAGCAGTAGTAGATGCTACCAAAGGTCATCAAAAGTATTATGATTTAAAAGATGGACTTGTGGTTATAGAAGATATTGATGAATTTGCCTATTGCCTCGATACTAATAAAATGAAAAATGGAGAATGTCCAGTTATTATGTGGGATAATCAGGAAGGCTATGGTCGAACACTTGCCGATAATTTTTTAGACTATTTAATCGAACGCCTTGAATGGGCAAAAGAAGATTGGGATGAAGATGAATAAGATTGGTAAAAGCTGAGGGTAATAGTTATTTATCATGATTTGTTATAAAGTAAGAAATGTTTTTATATAAGAAGAAGTGGATAGAGCCTTTCGAAAATCAAAGGGGCTATCCATTTTTATGTTCAATGGGATTTATCATACACCCATATTTACCGGAAAAGAGGAACAAAATAGTTAGGGAAAAGAATTAGTCCCAATTCCTAATCTATTACCTTACAATCTTAAAAACCAAATATTATTGCAGGGGCAGTACCTTCTAATACGGTTAATGGTACTGGATTTGCCATATTGGATAAGTGAATCATTTACTGATAGTAACTATAGAACTGTGATTACAGAAGAAAATATTACATTTATAGAACTTATGGTGGTGGTGCAAAAGCAAGTGGATCATTTGTAACTACTAGTCCATCTGGAAATAGAATAAATACAAAAATAAGTACGGCATTAGTACCAGATTGGAAAAATTCTAGGCAATATGAAGCTGTTATAGAAATACCAGAAGGACAAGTTTTAAATATAGGTAGAGTTGAAAAGCAATATACAAAAACTGGAGCATTACTAGAAGGCGATGGGGATCAAATATTATTACGACAAGGCTGGCCCTCTGAATGGATAAAAGAGACACGAGAGGTTCCGAGTAGATAGGAGGATATAATGGATAAGAAAAAGCAGTTAATTGAACAAATAAAAGTGGTGATAAATAAAATTGAGGAAGACTATGCTAAAGATATGAATAGTGGCGTTTTACAGCTTATATATATAAGATATAAGAAGGCATTAGAAATATTAGAGAATAATGAAGATATCAAGGAGATAAATATTTTGGGTGGTGTGCGTGCGTATATGGATAGTTATAATGACTATCAAAATCCGCTATTAGGTGAATTACATAAGGCTGAAAAAATAACTAAAGAATTATAAAAACATTAACACGCATCAACATAAATACAAATGAAAGAAAAGCTAAGCATATGTGAAGTGTACAGAAAAAGAAATGATCAATTTGAAGTTGAGACTCCATGATGGTTGTACCATCATTGACTACCTTTATACTTATATTGCTTTGGGAAAATAAGATACACGAGATTAGGCGAGATGACATTTTACTGGGCGACGAATAAACACAAGGAATGGATATTAAATTAACGAACTCATACAAACTTGTAAGTTTTAACGTAGTAGTTGCTATGATACAAAAGGTGTCATACTGTTACTATAAAACTTACAAAATTAATGCTATTTAAAAACATATTAACTTAGAGCGCTTGATTGTCTACGAAAGGCAACGAGTGCTTTTTTGTGTTTAAACGTGAAAATTTTAAAGATCATGAAGTGTCCAACATAGTTTAAAGATAAGAATTGATTACGATTTAGCTAAAGATTATATTAGAAATGTCGAGACAATAACAGGATTAAAGATTCATAAAGCACAAACGGAACAATTAAAGGAAGCTTTAAGGAATCATAAATTTGAAAAAATGACCCCAGTTGAGACTATGAAACATAGAAACAAGTTTAACAGTGTAAAAGACAAACTAATAAGTGAATGGGAAGGAAAAACAGGACAAAAATGGCCCCGTTATACTGAAGAAGTTTATGATAAGAACGGTAGAGTCGCAAGAGATATCGGGCAACCTTTTGATGCGCATCATATTATAGAAAATAATTTTGGTGGTCCACATGAATGGTGGAATATACATCCTGCCAAATTTCCTGATGAACATCAGGCAGGCATTCATGGTAAAGGATCTCCATCAAATAAATTGTTTCCAAGGAGGTAATTGATGGTGGCTAAATTTGATTATATTAAAAATAGTAATCATAAGTTTTTTCCATTAAAAGAAAAAGACCTTATAAAAGCAGAGGAAAGACTCGGATTTAACTTTCCCCCTGAACTAAGGGAGTTTTACTTAGAAGTTGGTTATGGTTTTTTTAAAGGCAATAACGAGAATTCAATAAGTAGATTAATGGATCCTGATACTATTGCAGATATTACACTAAGGGAAGGTATCTATGAGTATGACCCTGACTTAGAGGGGATTTATGAAGAAGCAGACAAACTTGTTTTTTATGAAGTAAACGAGGGTGTATATTTAACACTTGATTTAAATGATACTCAAAGGACCTCTGTACACTTCTTTGACAATAAAATAGCTGATTCATTAGAGAGTTTTATAAAAAAAGTTGATGAAGATAATGAATATTTTTTTGATATGATGGAGTAATAAATATTGAAACTTATCCTTGATTGGCAAAATGCCTTTCAAGGTTCCTTTTTTTGTAGGGCTTCCCAGTGCCCCGTTTATAATTTAAAGAATAGAAATAACTTTACTACTGAATGTCAATGTCTATGGTGGTTGAAACCCAATAGGAGGTAGCTTATGCAAAAAGAAGGATTTGTTTCATTTTGGGTAGGGAATATTAACTCATCAGAGGAATTAGACAATTTACTTGAAATTTCTTATACAGAAGATGGGGATTTAATTCCATCAATGTTTGCTCGAAGCTTTGGCATCGATAGATATGACGACGCTGTTAGAGAAGCGGATTTTTATGATGAAGCTGATAACTCGCTTAGTCGATTATTAGAAGGGTTCTCTTACGATGATGACATTATTCCTAAATTTTCTTCATTGTGTGACGCACAGTTGCCAAGACAGTATAATGTTGTAATTCTTTTATACAACTTTAAATATGAGGGAATAAAAAAGAAAACTACAATTAATAATAGTAATTTAGAGTTTTTAGGTGCAGTAGAATACTTGTAATTTAGATGGAAAACCTTGATTAGCTTAAGCTTTTCAAGGTTTTTTTATTTATTATAATATCCATCAAAGTTTAAAGTTATAGAGGTTGCCACGATTCTTTAACTTAGAGGAGATTGACTGGTATGTCAACACTAAATCAAACAACTTTTTTAAGGGCTAAGTTTCGATAAGCCACCGGACTTAAGTAGCCAA
>NZ_JBHZPE010000092.1:0-8796 GCF_042787985.1 Peribacillus sp. YIM B13481 | reverse complement strand
AGAAAGGCTATACAATCGCTCCATCTGAACAACAAACTGCATAACCAGTTAAATAACGACATAGTACATTTACGCCCTTCAAAAAAATTAGAATATGGTGGGCTTATTTTAGTATGGCCTTTCACGAATATGTTTTCATACAAAAATGGAGCTGTTTCCAGCCCCATATAGAAGTAAGCACCCGTTAGTTTAAGTATATTTGTTCACAAACTCTCCATATAACACTATTTATTAATAACAATTGATAATTTATAATTTGCAGGCTCTTTTAAGTCTTCCAAAAATTGATTTAAAAGTTCATTTGATGGAAATTTGCATTCAAGAAGATAACAGCCATCTCCACTGATTTTATAGTTATTTATGATGTATTGTTCTTGTGTTTTTATGAACGACAGATAAGGTTGGTGATAAGTGCTTTGTGTAATGATAGTAATAAAAGCATGGATAAAACAACCTAATTTAACTTGATTAACTTTAATGGCATATCCCTCAATCACTCCATTATCTTCTAATTTGGCAACTCTAGATGCAGCTGCTTGACCAGTCAAATGGACTTTCTCACCCAATTCTTTCATCGTGATTCGACTGTTTTTGGATAGTTCATGCAAGATACCCATATCCGTATTATCTAACATTTATTCAAATCCTTTCATTTATCAAGTCAAATGTGCAAAAGACTTGATTTTATCTATGTATTTGCTAATTGGCCATAGTATAAACTATACGTAGATCAAAGAAAGGAGCGATAAAGATGAATATTAAACAAATTAGAAATGCCACACTTGTTGTCGAATATGCAGGCAAAAAGTTTTTAATAGATCCGATGTTAGTTGAGAAAGGTACATACCCACCGTTCCCAAATTCATTAAGACAAGATCAATTTAATCCTTTAGTTAGTTTACCAACATCGATTGAAAATATTATTCATGATATAGATGCTGTCATTGTCACTCACCTACATCTAGACCACTTTGATGATGTTGCCAAAGAGGTATTGCCGGTACTCCATTTCATGGTGTCTCCGCAACTGGAAAAAACGTTAAATTTTCTCTTCTGATGCTTTTACGAATTGCGGACGGCAAAATCATTGAGAAAAGATCTCATGTTGATACGCATGATATTCTCCGGCAACTTGGCGTTAACTCCTAACTCTTTAAATGATAACTATGTGATAATTTCTTAAGTAGTCAATTTACTTATCATGAGACCCTTTAAGGGTCTTTTTTATTATTCTAAAAGCTATCGATGTGATGATTAAATAGATTAAATAATAACTACCGTGTTAGTCCGTACTCTGTGTGTCCAGCCAGCTCTAATGTCGTTTTCTTTTTTTGAATTATTAAACGTCCGTTTGTTTAATTTACTTGCAATAAAAAAGTGTACAATTCCTCCTTGAATTAGTGCACTTATTTATATACCTTATTCAACTATTCTGCCCCTTTAGTTCTATAATGACTTATTGTAGAGTTGACACAAACTGTGCGGTAATTTATTTAATTGAATCTGCTATTTCAACTAATAATTCAGGTGAAATAACGTTAGAAACTTCAGGGTGAACCCTAAAAAGATACAGCTAAACTATTTTTTAAAATTTTAAAAAGAAAGGATATAAGTAATGATTAATTATTTAAAAACTTTTAGAATTTCTAGGAATACACTATCTCAATCAAAACGATTATGGATGGCATTTGTACTGGGAACATTAGTAGCTCTTGGTCCATTGTCCATTGATATGTATTTACCAGCGCTTCCTGATATAGCTAAAGAACTGCATACTACTGAATCTCTTGTACAACTTAGTTTAACCTTTTTCTTAGTTGGCCTATCTCTTGGACAATTACTATCTGGATCACTTAGTGATGTATATGGACGTCGAAAACCTCTTCTCATAGGATTAACAATCTTTTTTGTTACATCTTTCTGGTGTGCTTTCAGTCAATCAATATGGGAATTAATTATATTAAGGTTAATTCAAGGACTAGCTGGATCTGTAGGTATGGTTATTTCTCGTGCCATTGTTCGAGATCTTTATTCAGGTTCAGAGTTAACTAAATTCTTCTCCCTACTAGCTTTGATAAGTGGTGTATCTCCAGTTCTCGGACCCATACTAGGTGCTCAGTTATTACACATTGCCCCTTGGCAAGGTGTGTTTATGGTGTTGAGTGCGGTGGGTTTAATTATGTTTCTTATTATAGTGTTGTGTTTATCAGAAACATTACCTGTTGACTCAAGGTCTTTAGGAGGGATTAAAAATACGCTGAATATATTTAGAAAACTCCTTTTAGATCGAAGCTTCATAGGATATGCTTTACCTCAAGGTTTAGTTTTTGCTGCTATGTTTGCTTAAATATCTGGTTCCCCTTTCGTTCTGCAAAATATTTATGGTTCTTCTCCACAAATATTTAGCCTAATCTTTGCCATTAACGGTATTGGAATTATTATTTTTAGTCAAATTACAGGCAGATTAGCTGGTCGAATCAGTGAAAAAAAACTTTTTGTTACTGGCTTATGCATTGGTTTTCTCGGAGCCATTACTTTATTAGTCATGTTGCTTTTCAATGCAGGTTTATACGCTATTTTAGTACCATTATTCTTTGTTATATCAAGTGCTGGGATGGTAAGTACTACAGGGTTGTCACTAGCTATGCAAAAACAAGGTAAAACAGCAGGAAGTGCATCTGCGTTACTTGGGGTATTATCTTTAGTCTTTGGAGGAAGTATTGCTCCTCTTGTTGGCTTAGGAAGCAATAAAGCAATATCTATGGGAATTATAATAGTTCTTGCAAGTATTGGATCTATCTTATCTTATATTTTTCTGTTAGATCGGAAAACATCTAAGTCCAATAAAAATTCAGTATCTATCTAGTTCTATTACCTTGTTGAACTCCCTCAGTTTGATGCGAATATCTCTCGAATGCTCACTTATTCGCAGGATTTCATAACCCTTGTAATTGGACTTACAGGTAAATGAAATGAGTTCAGATCAGTTAGGCTTCGTGAAGGCATAGTTAAATAAAGGAGTCAGCTACCACTCCATATTTTACCCCTGTGTGAAAAATATCAACCGGGAAGGTCTCTTTAATATTTGAATTTCCAAACAATTTACGTACAGCTAATTTAGATGAAGAGTAACACATAAAAGAAAAGATAATTACGTTAAAATGCGAATCTCTAGCACTTTAAAAACTGGAAATAACATAAGAGACAAGAGCAAAAGAACGGACAGGGAAACGAAGAGGAACCGTACATTGTTATCTGTTTGCTTCATGATTTTTCCCCTTTACTTTTGAGATAATGAGTAATAGCAGAGGCAGTAAACCAAATAAAAACATTGCAACATTGCCAACGAAATCCCCAAGTTTAAATGCATCATTTATATTTTTGGGAAACATAGCAATGAGGTAAATAATCGGAAGCAAACCATAGATAAATGGATGAATGCTCTTTTTGAAAAGTTGGGACAGACCTAAAGAAGCTGCATAGTAGTCAACGGTAAAGCAAGTAAACATTTTCATAATCCATATCACAAGTAACAAAGATTCAAACCGTTCAAAAATCAAACCAGTTACTTCATAACTGCGTATAAGATTAAGCGTCGGCCATGTTCTCGTGACCACTCCATCGACGGATAACGCGCCGATGACCATCACGACGGTTATCACGTAAAGAATCAAGGAAATAAAAACTCCAACCAGGACGACTTTTACTGCTTTATTTGGTTGTTTCATAAACGGTAAAAGAAGCAACATGATTTCAGGACCTGTAAATGCGAGAGCCGTTGCTTTTACCCCTTTTAGTACTGGAATGGTTCCCAACCCTAATACCGGGCGTAAATTATCGATCTCAAATATTTTGAAGCTCATAAAGGCAACTAGTAAAAAAATAATAATCGCAATTGGTAAGATAATTTCAAACAGACGGGCGATCGGATTTATGCCCCCCCGGATTAGATAGAGACTTATCCACATAAATGGCATCATGATGGCCCAGGATGGGGTACCTTCTAACAACATGTAACTTGTTACTTCTACTAAGGAACGGGCATGAAACCCACCAATTGTTAAAAAATAACATATGATAAGTAGACTAAGTAATTTGCCCACCCATTTTCCTACAATATCTTGGATGTATTGATAAAAGGTTTTTTCAGGAAACTGTTGGCTTAATTTGACTATGATTACCCCTGCTATCATCGCAATCAGGCCACCTAAAATAACGGTTATCCAGATATCTGGTGTTTTCACCTTCTCCGCAGATGCTCTGGGCAAGGTGAGAATTCCTGTTCCAAGTATAAAATTGATAAGTATAACCGTAGCTTGTGAAGTCGTAATTCGGTCTTTTGGACGAATTATCATCGCTGATTCACTTCCTTTCTTAAGTAGTTATCCTTTACGTGTGGGATCTTTCGTATGCATCATCTTCGGACGACGTTTCATCATCATAAGGGGCATGCGAACAATAAAGTCTTTCCAATCCTTAAACGATAAGGAACGGCTGGACTCACATAAGGTACACCAAAGCTCTTTAAATTCACCAAATGACTGGTAATGAAAAGAAAGAATAGAATGACCCCGTATAATCCTAATATGGCAGCGCAAAGCATGGCGGCGAAACGAAGAATACGTAACGCAATCTCTGCACTATATTGCGGAATGGCAAAAGATGAAATAGCAGTTAAAGCTACAACAATCACCAAAATAGGGCTAACACGGCCTTACGGTCTCCAGAAGGCGAATTGGCCGGATCATGAAAGAACAGGGGCTTGTTTCCTCTTATACAGTCGCTCAGTACAAACCGCAAAAGACCGCATGTAACGAATCAGTCCAGGCTAACGAATTAAATCGGGAATTTCTACAAGTAAAAGAAAAAAAAGTAGTGGTCAGCGATTTAACATATGTCAAAGTCAAAAATAAATGGCATTACATATGTGTCTTTGTCGATCTCTTTAATCGTGAAATTATTGGATTTAGCACAGGACCTAACAAGGACGCCAAGCTTGTGGCAAGAGCGTTTGCATCTATCAAAGATTTGAGATTGGTCGTTCACTAAGTATGAAAGGTTGCCCTTATGATAACGCTGTCGCGGAAGCGACCTTTAAAATCATTAAGACTGAGTTCGCCAATCAAACAACATTCGCAAGCTTAGCTCAGCTTACACTCGAATTTGGAGATTATGTGAACAGGTTTAATAAGTTGCGCATTCATGGAACTTTAGGCTATGTAAGCCCTCTAGATTTTAAAAAGTTATCCCTTAAAAAAGTTGTTTGATTTAGTGTTGACAATCCAGGTTGATTAAGTAATTAACATATAAGGTCATTAATAAGGGGGGATAAAATAGTGATATTCCCCCTTTATTGCATTTCTCTACGGCCTGTCTATACTGTGTCGTTTTCTTTATTCTTGAGAAGCCAAGATAAAAGAAGAAGATACTAAATCAATAAATTTGAAAACCCTTTGCTATATATGCTAGCAAAGGGTTCATTTTTTCTTTCTTAAAATCATTTGTTGCAAGAAACAAATCCTATTGAATAAGATTTGTTTCTCCAGCTATTCTTTTGCTGCTTTGATACAAAATAATTATAATAGATAACTACTTTTTTACATCAACAACTCTTTAAACTCTTCTATAAACCTTCAATCCAAAAATATATGAAATTAATATTATTAACACCATCCAACCGAACGACACCCACAGATCATTTCCAACAGGCTGCGAGTCTAACAGATTTCTAATAGTTTGAATAATCGGTGTCATTGGTTGATTTTCCGCAAAGATTCGGATGATCTTCGGCATTCCTTCGACAGGAACAAATGCAGAACTGACAAAAAGCAGCATTATTAAGATATATGAAAAAGAACTTGCTCCTTCAATACCTTTAGCAGCCAATCCAAATGGCACTGAAATCCACGTTAATGTTAGCGAAAAGAGAGTGATCAATAGTGCCACAAGTAGCCATTCAGCAAATGTTGCATCACTTCTAAATCCAGTTATAAATCCTACTATTAATACGACCATTATTGAAACTAACATAAAAATAACTGAAGCTATTACCTGCCCCCCCAGTACAGATGATTTGGCTATGGGCATTGACTTAAATCTGTCAAACATCCCTGAAGTTTTGTCTAAATTTATCCGTAACGAGGTGTAAGCAGATCCTGTAGCAATCGTCATTAACAGAATTCCGGGAAGAATATAATTAATATACTCATCTTCAGACACTCCAGCAATTTGAATGGCACCACCAAATATGAAAACCATACCCAATAACATCATAACCGGCATCGCAACAACCGTAAGAAGCGTGTCGATACTACGTATATTATGTTTAATGATCCGATTTGCAAGCGTTAATGTATCACTTAAATTTTGAAAAACATTCATAATTTTCATCCTTTCGAAAGTGTCATAAATACATCATCAAGGGTTGGAGTAGTCATTTTGAAGGTTTTGAGGTCAATTTTTTCAGTTGTTAGGGCATTCAATACGTTCAAGGTCGTTTGAATTTCTTTATCTAAATCTATGGAAATCTCAAAGTCTGCATTTTTGATCGGAGAATAAGATTCCAAAAGTTTTAAAGCTTTCTCGGCGTCTTGATTTCGATTAAATACAAGAAGTAATTTATCTGCTCCAGCAATTCGTTTCATTTCATCTGGGGTCCCGCTGGCAACAATTTTCCCTTCTCGTAAAAAGCCTATTTGATCGGCTAAATAATCTGCTTCTTCTAAATATTGAGTCGTTAAAAAGGTGGTTTTCCCTTGGGACTTCATTTCTTTAATCATATTCCAAAGCTCCTGCCTGCTATTCGGATCCAATCCAGTAGTAGGTTCATCCAGAAAAATGATTTCTGGATTCCCAACTAAACTCATGGCTAAGTCGAGACGACGACGCATTCCTCCTGAATAATTTGAAACAGCTTTATCTTTGGCTTCAGTCAGATCAAACTTTTCTAACAAACTTTCGGCAACTTTTCTCGAGTTGCGTTCGTGTCGCAATTTAGCAATTAAATAAAGGTTTTCGTATCCAGTGAGTACTCCGTCAACAGTGGTATTCTGGGAACTAAAGCTAAATAACTTTTGTGCCAATACCGGATTGTTAGCGACATCTATGTCTTGGATTGTCACTTTCCCTCCATCACTATTTAGTAACCCGGTAACAATTTTTAATAGGGTACTTTTCCCAGCCCCGTTCGCCCCTAATAAGGCATATACGGAACCTTGCTTCAAAGTGATATTGACATCTTTTAAAACCTCATTCCCTTTAAAGCTCTTTTTTACATTTTTGATGTTAAGGACTGTTGAATTCATGGCTCTCTCTCCTTTACTCAATTGAATCCCTTAATTTTTTTTTCATTTTATCCATCCATGTTTCTTCTGGAAATTCTGCTAATAATGAGTCGGCAAATTCGGCAATATCATCTCCTACTACATCTCGTACGCATAAGCCATCCGTAGCACTATTCTCAAACATCTCTAAAATATTTTTCAAAATCTCAAACATGCCTGATCCCTTTGCAAAATTCCACATGTATTTTTCAATTGCTTTCATCGCCTTTCTGTATTCTTCTGGTAATTTATTCACTCGTTTTTTATAGGCACGATATTCTCTTTTTTCTTGCATCATTTTTTTAAACATTTCTTTTCTCCTTTATTTCATTCATTTTTTCTTCTAAGAATGTCCAACGCTCCCAAAATTCCTTTAACTCTTGTTCTCCTTTAGCGTTTAACGTGTAAAATTTTCTCGCAGGTCCAAGCTCTGACTTTTTCTTCTCAATCGACGAGCCCTTTTTTCTCGATTCGAACAAGAATGGTGTAGACAATTCCTTCCACAATATCGCCATATCCTAAATCGTTTAGGTACTTAGTTATTTCATAGCCGTAAGTTTCTCCAGCATGGATCTTTTGAAGCACCACCCCTTCAAGAACACCTTTAAGCATTTCAGTTAAATCTTTCATATATCATCCTAACAAGCTACTTAGTATCACCGAGTACTACTATATAGTATTACAAAGTAGCTGTTGTGTGCAACCCATTTTTTTTTATTTACTTCTTTTAAAATTTATGTAGTAAAACCGAACATTCTTACCTCCCGAAAGAGGAGGGAAAAAACATCTGACTGATTTTAAAGAGGTGGCGGTAGAAAGAGGAAATTACATGAACACATCTTTATCAAAAGTTTCAGCCCATATACTATGTCCCCGCAAAAAAATTCCGTTCCTCACTGGAAAGAACTGAACGAAAACGGAGAGTCCACCTGGGTCGAAAAAGTGAGGAAAAACACTGAAAAGGATACGGTTTAATGGCATGAGGGAACCAACTGAAAAAACAGGGAACCGTCAGAACCCTGACGGGGCAAGAATTATAGGAGAACAGCCTTAGAAAAACGATTGGATCAAGATTGAATTTGATTGAAAATGAGAATGGACTTATATTAATTTACGATTGGGATTTTTTCAGAAATTGGCATAAGGTCTGCCGGGAAAAGTACCGGAAAAACTTTCGGTTTTGAAAACTTATTTTTATTTAAGTACCCTTAATTTTTTCTAAGGAAGGGAACTTTTTTATAGAGACAAAACATCGCGACTTTATTTCAAATCCATAAAAATACATCAGATTGTGTAAATTATAAAATGAAAAAACAAGATTATTCATTTAATCAAATTTTAAGAGAAAATGGGAATGAAAATTGGCAAATGACCAATTAACACATCAGTTGAAAATGTTGGATTTGGGTCAATATTTTGGACACTAAAAAGTTAAATCTTAAGCTGTATTCCTAATTCGATCTTCAATGGCTTG
>NZ_JBHZPE010000091.1:0-9207 GCF_042787985.1 Peribacillus sp. YIM B13481 | reverse complement strand
CCGCGGAAAGCGAGCATCTGGAGGGGAAATCAACCACAACTCACTACCTGGTAAATAGCAACAAAGTATGTGAAAAACAGCCTTTATTTTTTAATTCATTCAAAGTTTCAATCCAAAAAATAATCAGGAAAATCGGAGATGATACCATCTAACTTCATCTTTTTGAACATGTGTATTTGTTTTTTATTGTTGACGGTCCATGTATACACTTTCATTCCGTGCTCCTGGATGCGCATTTGCAGCTTAGGACTCATAATCGTTTGCTTTGGATTCAAAAATGATGCAAACTCTGCAATCTCTTTTAATTTTTGGTCATTAATTCGCCGTTTTATCAAAACGCCCACTTGTATGTCCGGCATTAGCTGATGAAACCTTTTCATGGATTCCAAATCGAACGAATGAACCATAACCCTATTATTCCCTGATGAATATTCTTGGATCTTTCCTAATTCTTCAGCAAGTTTTTTTTCAATGCCAGGATAAGAAGATGGATGTTTTATTTCGATTAAGATTCCAACTTCAGACCCGAAATTCTCCAATACCTCACTAAGTAAGGGGATCTTTTCGTTTTTATAACGAGCATGATACCAGCTCCCTGCATCCAATTCCTTTAATTCGGCCGCCGTGTAATCACGGAGGTTTCCTTTGCCGCTTGTGGTTCGATCCAGTGTGGGATCATGATGAACCACAATTACACCATCTTTACTAAGATGAATATCCACTTCCAGGAAATCAGCTCCCAATTCAATTGCTTTATTAAAAGATGCCATTGTATTCTCAGGGCAATATCCAGATGCACCGCGATGTCCTATCTTAAGGGGGGAATGCTGCATAATGAAGTTCCCAGGGAATTCACTCTTTGTTCTTTTAGAGTAGAGGACGAACAAAACAAGTATGGTAACCGAGATAATAAGTAAAAATGCAATCACCGTTCACACTCCTTTTAGACACATTAATAAAATAAATCTTCGTTATCCTTTACTTTAACTTAAATAAAATAAAAGAAATTTGCAATTTGACAGCTTCATTTCATAATTTTATTTGTTAGATAGGAAAAAAACATATTTAACACAATTCAGACTTAAGAGGATTTATTGGAAAGGCATGGAATACTTATAATTTAAGTATCAATAAAGGGGGAAAGCTGATGGAATTGCAGGTGAAACCGAAGTCTAAAAAGTGGAAGGGGAATTTTGGTTTATTTTTTTCCCTGCCCATTATTTCATGGGCCTTATACGATTTTGCCAATACGATTTTTTCTTCTAATATCAATACGATTTTCTTTCCATTCTTCCTCCAGGAACAGATAGGGGAAAATGCTGTCCTAGATCAGATTGCCAGTACCTTCATCTCCTACGCAAACGCGATTGCCAGTTTGTTTCTTGTTTTGTTTTCCCCGCTGTTCGGGGTCATGATCGATAGAACGGGAAAAATGAAAAAATACATTATGATTTTTACACTCATTTCTGTTGCAAGTACATTTTTAATGGGGATTTTTGGAGGGATTTCATTCGATGGAAAGTTTCTTGGCATCCCAATTTCCTTAGCGATCGTCATTCTTTTATTTGTAATCGCTAAGTTTTTCTATCATTCAAGTCTTGTTTTCTATGATACGATGATGAGTGATCTAGGCACGAAACAGCAATTGCCGCTTATATCAGGCTTTGGAGTGGCGGTAGGCTACCTTGGAACGTTAGTGGGACTGTCGATCTATCCATTCATAAGTAAAGGGAGTTCACATGAAGCCTTTATGCCTACGGCCATTTTATTTTTGGTTTTTTCGCTTCCCTTATTCTTTTTTTTAAAAGAGACCCCAAAACAGCAAAAAGCCAAACAACCTTTTTTATCCGGTTATAAGGAAATTAAATCAACATTCAAAGAGATGCAATCCTATCGATCGGTTTTTACATTCATGATTGCTTATTTCTTTTTAAACGATGCAATTGCGACCACTATTGGCATGATGGCCGTATATGCCAAGACTGTTGTCGGATTTTCTTCAAGCGGTTTCATTTTGCTTTACTTGGTATCGACAGTATCGAGTATTGCCGGATCTTTTCTGTTTGGATACATCACACAGTCGAAGGGATCGCGGATAGCTGTGACATATGTGGGAATTCTGCTCTTGGTCGCTTTATTTATTGCGGTCTTTGCCCAAACCGCTCTTTGGTTCTGGATTGCAGGAAGTATGTTCGGCATTTCGCTGGGGTCGATGTGGGTTACATCACGGACATATATAATTGAATTGACCCCGGATGAGAAGAGGGGCCAATTTTTTGGGCTATTTGCATTCTCTGGAAAAGTATCTTCAATAATCGGTCCGCTTTTATATGGAACGATTACGTTGGTTTTCCATGACCTCGGTACATTGGCGAGCCGGATGGCATTAGGGTCACTGATTATCATGGCGGTAATTGGTCTGGGCTTTCTTTTGAAAATGAAGGGTTTGGAAGAAGTGAAATAAGGAAAAGGGAATGGAGCAAGGCCCATTCCCTTCATAATCTTTATACCAAAATCAAGGTGACATCAATGTTCCCACGAGTTGCTTTTGAATAGGGGCAGGTCATGTGGGCTTTTTTGACAAAGTCTTCGGCTTCTGCTCTGCTTAAGTCAGGAATTGAAACATCCAACCTTACAGCCAATTTAAAGCCACCGTCTTCGTCATCTTTACCGATCGTGACATTTGCCGTCACGGAAGTATCGACTTTTTGCTTTTCTTTTTGCAGAACAAGATTCAAGGCACTGTCAAAACACGCAGCATAACCGGCTGCAAATAATTGTTCAGGGTTTGTAGCTCTTTCACCGGAACCACCCAATTCCTTAGGTGACCTCACATCAAAATCCAGAATTCCATCCTCTGACTTAACATGTCCTTCACGACCACCGTGTACGGTAACATTAGCTGTATATAATGGTTTCAATAAAAACAACTCCTTTGTATATTCTTACTATCATTAGTTCCCGCCTTTAAGTCTTATTAAACAAAATAAAGGAGGTTTATAGGAGTGCATTGCTTGAAATTTGGTTATTAATTGGTTTTAAATTGGAAGAAATTGTTTTATAATGAACTGTATTAGAAGGTGTAATACACCCAATGTTCAAGGAGGGTTGATGATGTTTGAGTTGGATGTACAAAGCAGAAAGCCGATATATGAGCAATTGATGGATAAGTTTAAGGAACTAATGATCAATGAAGTTTTACAGGCACATAATCAGCTCCCATCCATTCGAATATTGGCTCAGGAATTGACCATCAATCCAAATACAATCCAAAAAGCATACAAGCAGCTTGAATTCGACGGGTATATTTATACTTTACCAGGCAAAGGGAATTTTGTAGCACCTCCTAAATCTTTGAAAAATTCATTGAATGAAGAAAAGATCAGAAATGAGCTTGCAAAGGTTCTCGCTGAAGCTCTGTATATCGGGATAGATATACATGAAATTTATAGATTAGTAAAAGAAATCAGTCCATTGGCAAAGGGGGGAGATTCATGATTGAAATAAAACAGGTGAGTAAATTATATGAGGGAAAAGAAGCAATCAAGAACGTCACCTTGGTCATACAAAAAGGCTCCATATTCGGGTTATTAGGTTCCAATGGAGCGGGGAAAACGACTCTATTAAAAATGCTTTCAGGCAATCTGATACAGGATTCCGGTGAAGTCTCTATTGATCGATCATTTGTGTTTGAAAACCGTGAAGTGAAAAATCGTTGTTTCTTCCTCCCTGATACGCCATATTTCCTGGCTAACTATACGATCATGCAAATGGCAGGTTTTTATAGCCGTATTTATAGTGATTGGAATCAAGAACGTTTTTACCAATTACAAGAAGTTTTCTCAATGCCTTTCCAATATAAAATACATAAACTATCAAAGGGTATGCAGAGACAGGTTGCTTTTTGGCTCGCACTCTCGACGATGCCGGAAGTTCTCATCCTAGATGAACCGTTTGATGGGTTAGATCCGGTCATGCGTAAAATTGTGAGACAGTTGTTGATTCAGGATGTCTCGGAAAGGGATATGACGGTATTAATATCGTCTCATAATCTCCGGGAAATTGAAGATTTAGCTGACCATGTAGGGATATTGCATAAGGGAGAGCTTGTTATCCAAAAGGATTTGGACGACTTAAAAGCAGATGTACATAAAGTGCAAATTGCCTTTAAACATAAAATCCCCCATGGTTTATACCGTGGAATTCAAATTCTTAACAAGGAAAGGCGCGGCAGTGTGATCGTTTGCATTGTTAAAGGTGCAGAATCCGTGATTAAATCGCACTTTAATCAATTTCAGCCTGAAATATTCGATATTCTCCCCCTTACTCTAGAGGAGATATTCATTTATGAAATGGGGGATATAGGTTATGTCATCCAGAATAACCTGGTTTAATGAAGAATTGATTATCTATATTTTCAGAAGCACTGGCTGGATTGGCTTCCTATACTTCGTCGGCCTAATATTTGCACTGCCACTGGAAATGTTAACGATTATTTTGAATGAGAATAATGAATATGTTGAGTTCGAAAACCTTTTTTCCAGTCAGCAGATGATTCAATATGTCTTGGTCATCGTTATTCCAGTATTATTTGCCATCTTCCTCTTTCGGTTTTTACAGATGAAACAAGCTTCCGATTTTATTCATAGTTTACCGATTACTAGACGAAACATCTTTTTTCATATGATTGGGACGGGAATGGGCTTCATAGTTTTGCCTATTTTACTTACAGGTTCAATCTTGATATTATTCCACTCTGCAATAGACATAGAAAGGCTTTATACCATTCCGGATATTTGGTCCTGGATGGGGATTACATTTATTTTGGAAGCTTTGATCTTTTCTGTTGCCGTTTTAATTGGAATGGTGACGGGATTATCGGCCTTGCAAGGCTTGCTGACATATATTTTTCTAGCTTTGCCGGTGGGATTGTTTGTCTTGTTTGCAGCCAATGTGAAGTTTTTGATAGCAGGATTTTCTGCAGATTATTATCTTAGTGCCAATATGAATGCCATTTCACCCTTATTAGCTGCAACGGAGATGGAAAAAATCACTTTTTTCTCAGTTGATATATTAATCTACAGTATATTGACCCTTCTTTTTCTGCTTAGTTCTCTTTTTCTATATGAGAGGAGAAAGCTGGAGCATGTATCGCAGGCATTTGTTTTCCCTAAGATAAAGCCATTATTTAAATTCGGACTGACTCTATGCATGATGCTGCTGACAGGGCTTTATTTTAGCGGAACGACAGGCAAACCAGGCTGGATTTTCTTCGGATATATCGTTGGTTCTTTGCTTGGATATTATTTAGGGGAAATCGTCCTGCAAAAGACTTGGCGAATACGGCTCAACCTGAAAGGTTATACAGCATTCACAGTGTTTATTATTGTTCTGGCACTTATTTTAAAAATAGACCCCATTCAATATATGTCCAAGATTCCTGATGAAAAGATGATTAACCAAATATATATTGGCGATGCTCCTTTATTTTTTGATGATGACACGTTGGATAATGCACCCACTTATCTTAAAGAGAAGGAAAATAAAGAAGCGATCAGGTTATTGCATCAGCAAATTATCGAAAAGGGAAAAAAAGTTTCAATTGGTGAATTGGATGATGGAAAATCCATATTTCTGATGTATGAACTCAAGAATGGAAGACGGTTAGCGAGGGAGTATCATTTGCAAAACTATGACTTATACCTTCCGCTTTTGGCGAAAATTTATGAATCGAGTGAATATAAAAAAACGGTTAATGAGTTATTGAATGTTTCCGCTGAAGACGTTTCTAAAATCAAGATAACGGCGAGCGGACAATTGGAAAAATCAGTAACGATTACAGATGGTCAACAGCTGGACGAAGCAGTGCAGGCTTTGTCGGAGGACCTGAATAATCAGTCGTTCACCCAAATGACATCCTCATTTGGTGAATATGCTTCCATTGACATTCTTTTGAATAATAATAAAATCATTTATCTGAATTGGGACTCTTCTTATACTCAGTTTTCAAAATGGATGGAAAATTCCGGACAAGCGGAAGAAGCGCGGTTAATAGCAGATGATATCTCTTATATTCTGGTTGCAAAGACGGATCCGAAAATTTATAATTCGAATTCTGAAAGTAAACTTGTACAACAGATTGAACAAAAGCCGAATCGCATGAAAATTAACACGTCTCCGGAAATCGATTTGGCCATTGATAATGCCCAAATCGATTGGGGCGGAGAGTATTCAGCTGCCTTTTATTATAAAGATAGCAGAGATGTGGATATCAAGAGTTTTTCTGGCGAACATGTTCCCGGCTTTATTTTGGATCATTTTAACGAATGAGTGACAAGGTGAACAAAGATATGCCGCCTGTACACTGTGAATGAAAGGAATAAAATATAAAAGGATGCCGCCCTACTACGGGCGACATCCTTTTGCAATGCATAAGACTTATTTTTGTGTTACTTTACTTTAAAGTTTTACGACGTTTTTAGCCTGAGGTCCGCGGTTTCCTTCTTCGATCTCGAATTCAACCTCTTGACCTTCATCAAGGCTCTTGAAACCCTCTCCCTGAATGGCGGAAAAATGTACGAATACATCATCTTCGTTTGGTACCTCGATAAATCCAAATCCTTTGTCGCTATTGAACCATTTTACCTTACCTGTTACTGTCATTCTATGAATCCTCCTAAAAAGTTAAAAAATATTAATGGTGATGATTTTACCTGGATGGGAAAATCAATTCACACATTATCAAGCATCCACATTCAAGTTAAAGTATCATACGAAGATGCTTGATAATGTGTGAAAGCCTAAAGTAAAAATTAACCCACTAACCTCTGGAGCAATTTCCAGTTTTTTAGTATATACCCACCTTTATAAAGGATAAAACAAATGGAAGTAATTTATACATTGTGAATTGGGAAAAATACTATTAGGGAGGTTTTATAAAGGGAAGTATAACGGTATTGTCGTGCAGAATTCTCCTAGTTTGAAATTTGACGGGAATGCCATGACCAAAAGGAAAAGCCTTTATGGTTGAAATTAAAATAATCGGGTATAGGATAAGGAAGAAAGGACTGATGGATAAATGAAGAAATTATTAAAAAGGGCCCTCATATTTGCTGCTCCCATCATATTCAAAGAAGTAAAGAAACGATGGAAAAACAAACGGAATCAAAAAGCGATGAAAACAGCAAGGTAAGTTCGAAAAACAATGAAATAATGAACGATAATCATAAGAATTCGGGTAAGGGGCGCTGATTAAGCGTCTTTTGTTTTGCTATCTGAACAAATCCTTTTATAGTGTTCCATTCACCTCTACATCTTTCCTCCATATCGTGTTAAAATAGTAAGGTTGATTGAAATGAATGCCGAGTAGCCAAGGCTTAAGCCTTATGATATATTGCTTCTTACATATATTGTGTATGATCAGGATCTTTGCTGCATACAAAGAAAGGTTGCCATTCCAATGTAAAAATTACGATAAATCCCCTATATATTTTTTATTGATGACTCCAATAATGAAAGGAACATTTTATGACTACATTAAAAGACGAGGTTCACTCTCGAAGGACCTTCGCAATCATCTCTCACCCGGATGCCGGGAAAACGACTTTAACAGAAAAATTATTGCTGTTTGGTGGTGCGATTCGTGATGCCGGAACAGTTAAAGCAAGAAAAACAGGGAAATATGCTACAAGTGACTGGATGGAGATAGAGAAGCAACGGGGAATTTCCGTTACATCCTCGGTCATGCAATTTGATTATGATGATTTCCGTGTTAATATTCTCGATACACCAGGTCACCAAGACTTCAGTGAAGACACATATCGTACACTGATGGCTGTTGATAGCGCCGTGATGATCATCGACTCGGCAAAAGGGATCGAGGATCAGACGGTTAAATTATTCAAAGTATGCCGGATGAGGGGTATCCCGATTTTCACTTTTATCAATAAAATGGACCGACAAGGTAAAATGCCGCTCGAATTGCTTGCCGAACTTGAAGAGGTATTGGGGATTGAAACATACCCGATGAACTGGCCGATTGGAATGGGAAAAGACTTCGTGGGTATTTACGATAGGTTCAATAATCGGATTGAACAATTCAAAACTGAAGGGGATGAGCGTTTCCTTCCGTTGAATGACGAAGGTGAACTCGAAGTGGATCATAAACTTAAGGATTCCCAGTTATATGAGCAAACTTTGGAAGAAATCATGCTGTTGACGGAAGCGGGTAACCAATTCTCTGAAGAAAACATTGCGAATGGAAAACTTAGTCCCGTATTTTTCGGAAGTGCTTTAACGACATTCGGTGTTCAGACGTTTTTGGATGCTTATCTGAAATTTGCACCAGCCCCACAAGCACGGATGACAACATCAGGTGAAATGAGTCCTGTCAGTAATGATTTTTCCGGCTTCATTTTCAAGATACAGGCGAATATGAATCCGAAACACCGTGATCGGATTGCTTTCCTTCGTATCTGCTCCGGTAAATTCGAGCGTGGAATGAGTGTCAACTTGAGCAGGACAGGGAAACCAATCAACCTTTCTTCGTCTACTCAATTCATGGCAGATGATCGGAACACCGTAAACGAAGCCGTAAGCGGGGATATCATCGGTTTATATGATACCGGGAACTACCAAATCGGCGATACGATTACAACAAGCAAAGACATGTTCCAGTTTGAAAGGCTACCGCAGTTTACACCGGAACTATTCATGAGGGTAACAGCTAAAAACGTCATGAAACAGAAACATTTCCATAAAGGAATTAACCAACTTGTACAAGAAGGGGCAATTCAGCTCTTCAAAACGGTTCGGATGGAAGAATACCTGCTTGGTGCGGTTGGGCAACTTCAATTTGAAGTATTCGAGCATCGAATGAGGAATGAGTACAATGTTGAAGTCGTGATGGAGCGCATGGGCAGTAAGATCACACGTTGGGCTGAAGATGAAAAGCTGGATGAAAATCTTCATAGCACAAGAAGCATTCTTGTTAAAGACCGGTTTGATAAATATGCATTTTTATTTGAAAACGAATTTGCACTTCGTTGGTTCCAAGATAAAAATCCTGACGTGGAATTATATAATCCAATGGATTTGAAATAATGGAGAGGCCCGTGTAATATACACGGGTCAGTTTGTAGACAAAAGGGGTTCGGAATTAAAAAATTCCGAACCCCTTTTTGAGATTCCCTTTGAATTTTTGCCTGA
>NZ_JBHZPE010000090.1:0-9590 GCF_042787985.1 Peribacillus sp. YIM B13481 | reverse complement strand
CACTTGGCTACTTAAGTCCGGTGGCTTATCGAAACTTAGCCCTTAAAAAAGTTGTTTGATTTAGTGTTGACATACCACCTTCCATAACTATTGAATTGCTTTTTAAGTACTATTTGTAAAGCTTTAATAAGGCTTGGTTCTAGGAACGTTAAATCCACCCCCGCAATAAGACGTGCTTTATAACGACTTTTTAATGTTTTGTGAAAGCTACCCCCTTTGATTGACTGCTTTCATTCTACTTATTAATGGATTTCAAAAGATTAAACGGATGCTTATTCCTATCTTTGGAAATAATAGAGGCCACTAACTCTATTCAATTTTCTCCATGTTTCTGGTATGCTTTTATCTATAAAAAAAGAAAGGTGTAGTTACGATGATAAAGGAATTCAGGGAGTTTATAACTAAAGGAAACGTTCTCGATCTTGCTATAGCTGTAGTGATAGGTGCTGCATTTGGGAAAATCGTTTCATCGCTAGTCGAAAATATTATCACACCTCTAGTTGGAATTTTACTAGGAGGGGTCAATGTTTCTTCTTTAGCCCTTCCAGTTAATGGCGTGGATGTTCAATACGGTGCATTTGTTCAAGCTGTGATTGATTTCTTGATTATTTCGTTTGCGATTTTCATGTTTATGAAGATAGCGAATTCTCTTATTAGAAAAAAGCAAACGGACGAGGAAGAGGTAATTGTAGTGGTACCGGCAACCGAGCAATATTTAAAGGAAATTCGTGACCTTTTACAAAAAAATTCAAGGCAGGATGAAACATTATAATTTCATACTTTAATTCAACACACGGAACCATTTAATAATAATGGTCGCATGTCTTCTTGGAGTAACGGAAACGAAAGTTCAAGAAGACATATAAATAATTAACGATTTGGCCACTCTCAATTAAGGGAGGGCCATTCTAGAAGCAAAAATAGAACGTGAAAAAGTATTAAATGACATGGCAGAACACCCTCCTTTGATACAACCGCAAAATCAATAGATGAATTATCTAATAAAAAACTAAATGCTAATCTGCAATAAAAGGTATCCCCTCTAAATCAATGGCGTTTTCTTGTTTAATTAACGGTGAAAGTTCAAAATTACCGGATTCACCTCTCATTCTCCAAAATAAAAAGCATCCTCGAGAGGATGCCCTTACATGGACTCATAATTTTTAATTTCAAATTCATTTACAGGCCGATTAATTGACTTTCCCAATTTTTTAATAAGCTCTTGGTAATCCTTAGTATCATTAGGATCTATACCTTCTCTGACGTTTAGTATCTCATATCGATCATACTTCTCTGGAATAAGTTTTCCGTCAACATGGATATAAAGCCTATATTTAATTCTCAGATTCATATTACCATCTCCTTTACTATCAGTTCGATATAGGGAGCTAATTTCCTGCAAGAAATAGCATCCTTATATGGATGCGCCAATATCTATAATCAGAAAGATTCGCATTTTGTTTTAACATTAGTAAATTTGCAATGAAAGGTGCATGGATAAAGCAGTGGAGGAAGTATGCAATAACTTCATACTCCTCCTACCTGTCAAAAGGGAAGTGTTGTTATTTATATATAAAAATATTAATAAATATACTTTCTTGAATTCAACTGAATTTTTTTGTCATTTAGGGCATAAATTGTTCAATACGACCCAAAATGGAGGTTTTTTATATGAACCACCCCGAACAAGAATTAAATATGTACAACTACCACGTGTGGGCAAATGTAGTTATCATTGATCGTTTAACTGAACTTCCACAGCACATTTATCATAAGGATATTCAGAGTGGTTTTTCTTCGGTATCTAAAGTGTTGTCTCACATTTATCTTACAGATTACACTTGGTTTGACATTATCTCAGGTAATAGTATGGATGAAGCAATGAAGTCTTCTAATCTATTAAGAGAAGTGGTGGAAAAGAAAAGTATTGAGGAAATGAAAAAAACATTTATAGACTTATCCGAAAGAAACAAAGCCCTTCTGGAAAGTGTGGAGGATATGGAAAAGGTAATTGTCGTGGATAATCCATATGCTGGGTTGCTTGAAACTTCCATTTCCGAATCGGTATTTCATGTTGTCACTCACGGATCATATCATCGTGGTAATATAGCTACCATGTTGCGACAAATGGGGCACACTTCCGTTATGCAAGATTTTGGCCTTTACCTTTATTCAAAATAGAACACCAAACTATATACCATTTCCTGAATAGGGGGATGTATCGATGGATGAACTAGTTGGCTCTTGTGTTCGCTGTGCACATGATGTATATTGTACGGCTGGTTTTCTGAACGGTATTCTGTTAGATAACAAGAAAATCTTGTGTTTTAATTGTAAGGATATTTTAAATGCGATGATCAAAGAAGAAAGTTTGGAGGAGGAAAATCAAAACTAGATGTTTAAATAGGTCATGCCAAATTAATGGCATGACCTATTTTGCCCGATGAACAGTCAGATTGACCTTGTTGGTTTCACACATGAACGTTGAGAGGTGCACAGGCTGGTCGTTTGCATCGAAAGCAATCTTCACTATTCTAAATAAATTTGCGCCAATATCGCATTCTAAATATTTAGCATGGATTTTTGTAGCACCAATCACGTCTATAATTTTATCGTTACTGACTATTTCGGTATGGTAATCTTCCAATAGGATTTTATAAGTTGATTCATCCCTTGCAATCTTCTTTTCCAAATCCGGAAAACGAAGTAACGAATAATGAGCGGTATCGTAGAAAAGCGGACGCTCATCTACATACATGAGTCGCTCTAGTTCGAGAACGGGGCTTCCTTCTTCAATGAGGAGATGACCTGAAACATCTTTTGGTGCGGCTATGACCTCACTTCTTAAAATCCGGGAATTCGGTATCTTCCCAAGCTGATGACTAAACTCTGAGAATCCACTTATGGATAACAACTCATTATGAAACTTATTAGATGCAACAAAGGTACCCCTGCGCGGAATACGTGTAAGTGTTCCTTCCTTCACCAATTCCTCGATTGCTTTTCGAATGGTGATGCGGCTAACGTTATAAGTTTCACAAAGCTCTGCTTCGGTTGGGATTTGTTCATCTGGTTTGTATTTACCGTTCTGAATATCATTCTTCAACATTTGCCTTATTTGCATATATAGTGGCTGGGGGGTTGAAGGATTTAAATTCATATTAGATTCATCCTTATCCGTCAAAATTTATTATTTACTACCTATTATACATGATTTACAGTCCCAGTCACCACGCACCGAAATAGCTAATGGTTTTCGCAGCAGACTCTGTACCCAATTCTAAGCAATTTTCGATAGATTGGCCTTTCAATAATCCATAAATAAAACCGGAAATGAAGGAATCCCCCGCACCCATTGTATCTACCACATTCGCTTCAAGGGCACCGCATTGATAAAATTGAATGCCGTCATAGGCAAGTGAACCATTTTCTCCTAAAGTGGCGACCGCAATTTTAGATCCTTGATTTTTTACATCTTTTAAAAATTGGCGGATAAAAGCATCATCCTTCATATAAGAGAAAAAAGGATAATCAACAAACTGCGGTAAAGTCTTCACTAGATCGTGATCTAGCTGATCTGAGAAATCAAAAGACGTGAGCATTCCATTTTCTTTAAATAAGGAATAGTACTTATCCGCATGTCCCCAAATCCCTGAATGTATGAGCTGGTATGTTTGAATGTAATGGAGTTCTTCCGTCGTTAAGCGGAAATGTTTCATGACACCTTCATCGTATTCTCCAAACCTGCGGTCATTTCCTACCATTTCAACAAAGGTAACAGCTGTTTTTCCTTCTTTCCGCGAAAGATGAGAAATATCAACACCTTTTTCCTGTATCGCTTTAACCATTTTTTCACTGTATTGATCGGAGCCCACCCAGCCGATATAAGCAGATTCAGCACCTAACCCTCTTAAATAGACAGCCACATTTAAAGGATTACCGCCAGGATAGACCTCCCCGCTCTTTTGATAAACATCCATACAGTTATCTCCGACTGTAACCGTTCTCATCATTTTCCCCCGCTTTCTTTAAACTTAAGAGCACTACTAAGTAGTGCTCCACTTATCTTAATATTCCATTTGGCGATAGTATCTTCTAAGTGTTAATGGATGATTTCTTTCACGCTCAAGGTATACGCTGATTCGACTTAATACTGACCAGTTGATGCTAACTGAAAAGTGTTTTCTGAATTCTTCGCTGATGCCTTCCATTTCAAAGCTTTTGGTATCAATAACCGTTATATTTTTTGAGATTTTTTCTACAAATCTCTCTACACGGTCCATCAGCGGTCTAGTTTCATCTTCCCCTTTTAGTAAAATAACACTTGTATCTTCAACAACAAGTTCAAGCGTACCATGGAAAAACTCTGCAGCGTGGATGGATTTCGCCTGGATCCATTGCATTTCCTCTAAAATGCACATGGCATATGAATAAGTGTTTCCCCATAGGTTACCAGAACCGACCATCATGTGGTAATCCGTGTCTTTATGTGTAATGGCGAATTCCTCTGCTTTTTTGTCAAAAGATTTAACGGCATCTAGAATTGCACGCGGAAGTAGAGAAACCTCCTTCGTGAATTGTTCATATTGCGGGAATTCATTGTTGTTATGCATGAAACGGAAGACGACCATGTACAAAAGCATAAAGAAAGTATCAAAAGAGTGCGTTTCAGAACCAGTCGTTATACAGTAATCCGCAATTTGTGTTAACGGAGTATTTGGCTCTGCAACTAAAGCGATTGTAGTGGCGCCTTTTTCTTTACAATATTCAGCCGCTGCAACTGTTTCTTGAGTAGTCCCGGATACAGATGTAAAAATGCAGACTGAATCTTTGCTGAAATGCTTATGATTCATCACCATGAACTCAGCGGCAATTTCTGCATGGACATCGATGGTAGAATTTGATTTTAAAATGTATTCATATGGATACATCATGGCTATGGTGCCACCAGCACCGATAAGGAAAATATTGCTGTAGCCCCTTTTTGTGATTCCATCTACGATTTCTTCAATCTGGCCTCTAAAAGCAAGGCCCTCTTTTTCTACAAGATTTAGAAATAACTCCTCATCAAACTTTAGCATTAACAGCTTCCTCCCTTACCTTTGTTTATTTGTTATGTCTTGTATTATATCTAAACATAATAATTCGTACAATTGTTTTATTTTAAATTTTAGTGTGTTTGTCAAAAGCAGTCCTAACTTCCCTTAAAATTCTGCTAAGCCACGATATCACTGTCGTTATTTCTCTTGGATCCATATTTCCTTTCCCAATAATAGTAAACCGGCAGACCTGTTGCGATAACGATCAATGCTGCAATCACTCCTTGAATAGGCGCCCAAGTAAATGTTCCCCAAGCCAGCCATGATGCTCCAAGAATAGCTAAAACCGTCGTTAACCTCCACAATGGCATACGATAGATTGGATTATAATCATCCCTTTTACGGCATTTATAAACAGCGGCAAAGTCCATGATGTTAATTACCAATTGAATCAGTGTGAAATAGCCAAGTAATACTGTTAAATTACTGAAGCACACAAGTATACATGCATACGTAACCTGAACGATGATAGAGAAACTTGGAGTTTCATATTTAGGATGAACTCTTGCAAAACGTTGAAAGAATAGTCCGTCCTTTGCCATTGCGTACTCAAGGCGGGGCTGAAACATTATGCAAGAACTCAGCGAACCCAAGATAACAATAATCGCCGTAATGGCCACGAATGATGATGCAATATCAGATAATCCCGGAATATATTTTACAGCTTCAGAAACAGCCGCATTGGAGTTGATTAATTCATCAAACGGCATCAAACCGATGACACAAACGGCTAACAGCGTATATAAAGCCAACACGATGAATACCGAACTAATAAGAGCTCGTGGAAGTATTTTCCCTGGATTTTTGAACTCCCCAGCCATGAAACAAATCGCAGCCATTCCCGTATATGCCCATGTGGTTGCGGATACACCACCTATTAAATTTGACTTTTGGGCACCAGGTCCTGGTGTATAAGCAAAGTTATCAGGATTCATGTACATAATTCCCAAGACAATGACAATCAGGAAAGGAATGATCTTGATAGCCGTGATAATGACTTGGAAAAGACCTCCTTCCTTCACACTTCGATAATGAATCGATGTGATGAGCAGGATGATCGCAATACCCAATAATTTCTCGGCGACCCCAGAGAAAAATGGGAAAAAGGTTGCTAAATAAGAAACGATGGCTAAGGCCATAATCGATATGGATGGAGGATCCAACGCCCAGAAAGTGGCCCATCCATATAAAAATGCCAGAGGCCTCCACCCAGCTTTATTTAAATAAACGTAACCGCTTCCATTTTGGGGGTATGCTGTCGATAACTCCGCCAGCACCATTACTTGCGGAATGGCAATCACCCCGCCTATTATCCAGGCTAGAATGGAAATGGAAGGAGTACCCGCAGTCTTTGCAACATCACCGGATGAGACAAAAATACCCGACCCTATTGTAGTTCCAACAGCAATAGCCAGAGCAGACCAAAAACCCAGTTTTCGTGTAAGTGTGCCATTACTCATAAAGAGTTCCTCCAAATTAGATGATTAAATTCCCAATTCCCTAACTTTTTCAATTGATTTTTTGATTGCATCTCTTGGATTTTGATAATAATTTGATCCCATAATCTCTAAAGTACAACTTCCTTTGTAACGATGGCTTTGAAGGCTTATTAAATATTCCCTCCAATTTAAAACCCCATCATCCAGTGCCAAATGTGCATCTGATTGACCACCCCCGTCCATTAGGTGAAAATGGCCTAATTCGGGAAGGAAGGAATAGTACTCATCAGGTGTTTCACCCGCCAGATGCATGGAAACCGTATCTATCATTCCTTTTAATGAAGTAGATTGGATTTCCTCTAACATTTTCTTTAGCCCTTTTGAGTCGATTACCAGATTGGATTCATACTTTGTCAATGGCTCTAAAACAAGAATCAAACCTTCCATCTCAGCTACTTTGGTTAATTGAAAGATTGAGTCACTTGCATATTTCCATGATTCCTCTTGTGAGACAGAAAAGTCCCCTATTCCAGAAGTGATAAGCATCATGTTTGTGTCTAACTCCAGCGCGGCATAAAGATTTTCCATAAAATATTCCATGCTTTTTTTCGCCAATGAGCATCCGAGGATGCAATGTTATAAGGATAGATACATTGTTCGGGGGTATAGCAAATGATTTTCATATTTCTAGACTTAATTTCCCTTCTCAAACTCCTTATATTTCCTAATATGTTTCGATAAACATACAAATGCGGCTCCCCAGCCCATAACTCAATGCTATTAATCCCAAGGTTGTCCATGCAATCCAAAAAATAATGAAAAGGGAAATGCCTAAAAGTTATATTCATCCCTGCAATATTCAATTATTTCACCCCCTCATAATAACTTTTTATTTGTTATGCTTTGTATTATAATCAACAAGTACATTGATTACAATAATTATTTTGAATATTAAAAATATAATCATTCGCAAAATACGGAAAAGTCGTGATTTTATTGTTCAACATTAATTAACTATTTTTTAGTGAATACGAATGGTAGAATGTTAAAGTATTATACCTAGTGCACAAATTTCTCTGGTACATTGTAAGTATTATATTGGTGATTATTGTTTGAAATATGATATACCTGTAGAATGGATGTTAACCTGGGGGATTTCCAAGAGATAATGTATCCTGAAATATTGTAAGTGAGTGGTTAATAAAGAATAAACACCTCAAAAAAGCCGTAATTGAGGTGAATCTCCTTAAATGCTGTATTTTACCGGAAAATATAGGTGGGTTTACACTAATACTTCGTGAGACGAATTAGTTTCTAAACTTTTAAAAATAGCAGGCAGTACAATTTGTACTATCCTAGCGGAAAGGACGTGCCATAATAATGAATCACGACAAAACAGCCATCACTAAAGTACGTACAGGTCCCATGTTTGCGGTGATGCTGGCTGGTGCTCTAGTCGCTTTCTTAAATCAGACTTTAATTAATATCGCATTGCCTCAATTAATGACTCATTTTGACATATCAGCTGCAACAGCGAATTGGCTTACTACTATCTTCTTATTGGTCAATGGGATTGTCATCCCGATTACCGCTTTCTTAATGGAACGATTTAATACAAGACAATTATATCTAGCTTCGATGGGACTCTTCGCCTTAGGAACTTTTTTATGTGGAATTGCCCCCAGCTTCTCCGTCTTATTGATCGGACGTGTGGTTCAAGCTGCGGGTGCGGGGATTTTGTTCCCGTTGATCACAAATGTAATTTTCACTTTATTTCCGCCTAACAGACGCGGTTTCGCAATGGGCATATTTGGTATCGCGATGAATTTTGCCCCGGCTGTAGGACCTACGCTATCAGGATGGATTATCCAAAACTATTCTTGGCGGGTTCTGTTTTTTATCATTTTCCCATTTGCCCTGCTTGACTTCATCTTTGCCATTTTCATCATTAAAAAAGTAGGGAAAACCAGCCGGCCTAAACTCGATAAACTGGGTGTAATTCTATCCACTATCGGATTCGGCGGGGTTCTATATGGATTTGCTACTGGCGGTATTAAGGGCTGGGGCAGTCCCGAAGTACTGACGATGTTCCTTGTTGGAGGAATCAGTTTAGTTTTATTTGTCTGGAGGCAATTTACTGTATCACATCCTATTTTGGAATTTAGAATTTTTCGGTATCGGATGTTCACTTTAACGACAATCATCAACATCATCGCAACCATGGGTATGTTCTCTGGAATGATCATCATGCCAATCTATATGCAGAATATCCGTGGGTTCACTCCGATGGAATCCGGTCTCATGCTATTGCCTGGCGGGATTTTAATGGGGATCATGTCCCCTATCACAGGTAAGCTGTTTGATCGATTTGGTGCGAGATGGCTTGCGGTGAGCGGACTTGCCATCACTATCATTACAACCTATCTTTTAACGCGGCTTCAAACAGATACGTCCTATTCTTATGTGGTGTGGGTATATACCATTAGAATGTTCGGAATGTCGATACTGATGATGCCTATCTTCACAGCCGGATTAAATGAATTGGCACTTAGCCTAAATAAATACGGCACAGCAATGGTCAATACATTGAGAATGGTGGCAGGTGCTGTTGGCATGGCATTCTTTGTGTCCATCATGACAAACCAAGGAACGAAACATGTTCAGGAAATCTTATCTCAAAGGAACATATCACCGGATAATACATCACAAATGGCGACGGCCATTAAACAAGGCAGCGTAATGGGAGTGGATGATGCATTCATGATAGCAACAGGTTTGACCATAGTTGCATTCATACTGGCCTTTTTTATACGGCAAACTTCACCACAAGAAGATACCATTACAAATCGCCTATCAAAAAAAACATCTTGAATTAACAAGGCTAAATCCAACCTATTTTCCAAGGTATAAAAAATTCTTTTATTATTAAACTGACTTGCCCCAAGAAAACAAGGAAAAAAAAGAGACTCTTTTAGGAGGCTGCTGAAAAACTCACGTTTTTCTAACTAGTACGGTAAATCAAATTAAAAAAAGACGATTCTCATTCGATACT
>NZ_JBHZPE010000009.1:0-121919 GCF_042787985.1 Peribacillus sp. YIM B13481 | reverse complement strand
ATTACGTATATCCACACGTTAAAAGACGGATGGTGTTATTTAGCTTCTGTATTGGATCTTCATTCAAAGAAAATAGTTGGGTATTCCTTTTCACGTTCTATGACGACAGATCTGGTCATAAAAGCTTTCGATAACGCTCACTCTTCACAAAAGCCCTCGGAGGGCTTAGTTCTTCATACGGGTCTTGGCTCACAATATAAAAGCAGTGAGTTTACTCATCATACCCAGAATCATCATATTAAGCAATCCTTTAGTCAAAAGGTTGCCCGCACGATAGTGCCTGTATTGAATCCTTTCATGCGATACTAAAAAAGGAAGAAGTCAACCACGTCCAGTATCTAGATTACCAAACAGCTAAATTAGCGATATTCCAATTTATTGAAGGTTGGTATAACCGAAAAAGAATTCACAGCAGCTTAGGATATAAAACTCCACAAGCTATTGAAGACCAAATTAGAAATGCAGCTTAAGATTTAACTTTTTTGTGTCCAAAATATTGACTCAAATCCATTCTTTAGCTAATTGTTGTAGAGAAGATGGGATAAGTAGTTTTGAAGTTCTTGAGAAAAGAGATTCATCTCGTCTGAAACAGAAAAACTCATAGAAAACGCCATCCTTCCTGTATATTTCTACAAAAAGAATAGCGTTTTTTCGTTGTGATGATACAAATTCACCATAGCTTGTTGGCGGTACCCCTAATATAGTTCTCACATGTCACTGCAAAATTCTATATACTAAAATTAATTAAACTAGAATACACGAAGAACCTTTAAATAGAAGTGTAATACGAGGAGGAGATAACATGCTTATTACGGAACGGCATCAATTAATTTTAAAGCTGTTAAAAGAAAAGGGGAATGTTAAGATTCATGAGCTAGTAGAATTAACAAATACTTCAGAATCTACTTTGCGTCGTGATCTAGATCAATTAGAAAAGCAGAACTACTTAAAACGAGTACATGGTGGAGCTTCACTTTTACATAGTAAGCGAGACGAACCAAGTGTGTTTGAGAAAATAACGCAGAACCTTGAGGAAAAAGCTAAGATAGCAAAATATGCGGCAGAACTAATTTTGGACGGCGACTGTGTTTATCTTGATGCTGGAACAACAACGTATCAGATGATCAAACATTTAAGGCAAAAAGATATCGTTGTCATTACAAACGGAATTGATCATTTAGATGCATTACTTGAAAATGAAATATGTACATATTTTATTGGTGGGTTTGTTAAAAAGATTACTAAAGCAACAGTTGGACGTTATGCATACGAAAGTATAAAAAAATACAGATTTGATAAGTGTTTCATGGGTGCGAACGCTATTCATTATAATTTTGGATTGACTACCCCAGATCCAGAAGAGGCGCAAATAAAAGAAAGAGCCATTTTCTTGTCACGTGAGGCCTTTGTATTAGCAGATCATACAAAATTTGGAGAAGTATCATTTTCTAAGTTTGCAGATTTAAACCAAACAAAAGTTATTACGAATGAAGAAAGTACAATAACGTTAGGAAAATATAAGGAGAAAACGGAGATAATTATTGTGAGGGATTAAAAACTAAATTTGCTATCGTTGAAGGAAAGCTGGTATTCAAACTGTCGATTCAGACAGTTTGAATACCAGCTTTTTTGAAAATTCTGAAATTATTTTATTGGAAATTTACCCCTTTGTTTTATCAATATAATAAAGAATGCTTGATTCATTGTAATGTGATCAATTAACAATGAGGGAAAATCTGCTCCATCTATTAAACATTCCATTTGAAAGTTTAATATTTTATGTTATCAATATATTTTTTGTAATAATTGGTACCATTGACAATTACAAACAGCTTTAATATAATCAAAATCAATCAAAACCAACCAAATTCATTCAATTGTAATTATAAGGGGTAAAGGGTAATTATATTGTTTTACGAGGGATGAAAGCGTTATCAATAAAAAGTCAATGTGAAAAAACTATCAAAATCAACCATATCTCCATTATTTCAACCAAAAATATTCATTTAAGGAGGTGATCTAGTTTAAGAGATTGAGAGCGGTAACAATTTCTCGTTCTGTAGCTAATTATTTTCATCTTCAAAAACTAGGGGGATTAATATGAAAAAATATGTAAAAATTCTAGGAATACTAGTTTTGACTTTTGTAATTGCCGCGATGACGGCATGTAGTGGGGCTAGTGAATCATCAAATGGACCAACAGATGGGAACGAAGGACAAAAAGGTAACAAACAATTAACGATCGGTGTAGCAGTGGGGAGTTTAGCAAACCCTTTCTTCGTCTCCATGGCTAAAGGTGCTGAAGAAGCAGGAAAAGAATTAGGTGCTGAAGTTCTAGTTGAAAGCGCTGAATATGATCTAGCAAAACAAGCAGCTCAAATTGAAAACTTTATTACGAAAAAGGTAGATATCATTCTTTTAAATGCTGTTGATACAAAAGGAATTGCGGCAGCTGTTCAACAGGCCAAAGCTGCTGATATTCCAGTAGTTGCTGTAGATACTAATGCTGAAGGTGGTGTCGATGCAACTGTTACTTCAGACAACTATCAAGCTGGTAAACTGGCCGGAGAATATGTGATTGAAAAATTAGGTGGAAAAGGAAAAATAGTTATTATTGATGGACCTCCTGTTTCGGCTGTATCTGATCGTATTCAAGGATTTGAAGATGCAATAAAGGATTCCGAAATTAAAGTTATCGCGAAGCAAAATGGAGAAGGGAATCGCGAAAAGGCATTAACGGTGATGGAAAGTATTTTACAAGCTAATTCATCAGGCTCTATTGACGCTGTATTTGCGATTAATGATCCAGCAGCAATTGGTGTTGAAATTGCTCAAGAGCAAGCGAATCGTAAAAATGAATTTTTCATTGTCGGTGTGGACGGTGCTCCTGAAGCCACAGAAGCAATGGCAAAGGAAGGAAGTACAATTGCTGCAACTTCAGCTCAGTCACCTAGTAACATGATCAAAAAAGCTGTTGAAATCGGAATGAAAGTGAAAAATGGTGAAGAAGTTGAGGAGCTTATTAAAGTTCCAGTTGAGATTGTAACTCAAGATACATTAGATTCTTACCAAGGTTGGTAAGCCTCTTTCAATAATAGGCTGATAAGGATTCCTCCTTTAATCAGCCTCTTCAAATCAATATAAGGGGTGAGATAAAGGTATGGCTGTCAATGAAATGTCGCTTAAAGGCCAACAAATTCTAAAAAAGCCAGTGTTGAATATGGAAGGGATTGGTAAAACGTTCTCAAGTGTAACCGTATTGAACAATGTGAGAATGGAACTTTATCCAGGTGAAGTACATGCATTAATGGGAGAGAATGGCGCTGGAAAGTCAACTTTCATGAAAATCCTCGCAGGCATTCATACACCTGATGACAATGGTGGGAAAATCTACTTGAAAGGTCAACCAATTTTATGGAAGGACCCTACTGATGCAAGGAACAAAGGAATTAGTGTTATTCATCAGGAGTTAAACCTTTCTCCTAATTTAACAATAAGTGAAAATATCTTAATGGGTTCGAACTTTCCTAGAAATGGTTTAGGAATGGTGAAATGGGATGAGGTCCATGAACGTGCCCAAGAGGTGTTAGATTCAATGGGGTCGAATCTAAATCCACGCCAATTGGTTTCGACCTTAAGTGTTGCTCAACAACAAATGGTCGAGATCGCCCGAGCATTATCCTTTAATGCAGAGGTACTCATAATGGATGAACCAACCGCCTCTTTAACAGATAAAGAAATAAAAAAGCTGTTTGAAATTATTGATGATTTGAAAAAGCAGGGAGTTGCTATTGTATATATCTCTCACAGAATGGAAGAAATCTTTAAAATTTCTAATAGGTTCACTGTATTACGTGACGGCGAATGGATTGCAAGTGGGCCGATTGAAGAGACAAATCCTGATCATCTCGTAAAGCTGATGGTAGGAAGGGATTTAAAGGACTTGTTTAATCGGTCAAAAGCTTTTGGCACAAAAAATCTAACGGAAGTTTCACCTGTACTTGAATTGAAAAATGTTTCTGATAACACAATTGTAAAGAATGTATCTTTAAAAATTTACCCAGGTGAAATTGTTGGTTTAGCGGGGCTTGTTGGAGCTGGCAGAACAGAATTGGTTAGGGCCATTTTCGGTTTGTCCGAGTTGAAAAGTGGCGAAATATTGGTTGATGGTCAATCTGTTAGAATCAAATCCTCAATAGATGCTATTGCTAATAGGATTGCACATGTACCTGAAAGCAGGAAAGAACAAGGGTTATTTTTATCAATGTCCGTAAAAGAGAACATCATAATGGCTGAATTGAAAAAACACGCTAAAGCAGGAATTGTTAATTGGAAGCAAGCAAATGAAAGCGCTAACCAATATATTGAAGACTTAAATATAAAAATAGCTTCCCCAGAACAGCAAGTATCAAACTTAAGTGGTGGGAACCAACAAAAGGTAGTGATCGCTAGGTGGCTATCAATTGCACCAAAGGTACTACTACTTGATGAACCAACACGAGGGGTTGATATAGGTGCCAAGACTGAAATCCACAAGATTGTTTCAAAGCTTGCAGATGAAGGATTGGCCGTTTTAATGATATCATCTGAACTTCCTGAAGTATTGGGGGTAAGTGATCGAATACTTGTCATGAGTGAAGGAAGGTTAACAGGCGAGCTTTCGAAGGAAGAAGCTACACAGGAAACAATTATGCGTTTAGCTACCAAAGGGGGGAGAGAGAAATGAGAGGGAATACGCAAACTATTACACATTCACAACGCCTAAATATAGGAAATGTCCTTTATTCTTTATGGAATAGGCTTGGCATGATCATGATTTTATTATTATTGTGTGTAGTACTTTCATTTACAGCACCAAATTTTTTAGATACAGCCAATTTATTGAATGTATTAAAACAGGTTTCCATTATTGCTATTTTAGCTGCTGGGATGACAATCGTTATTTTAACTGGTGGTATTGATTTATCAGTTGGTGCAACAGTTGCTCTATCAGGCGTTATCTCAGTCATGGTCTCTTCTGCAGGAGTTAATCCTATTATTGCGATGTTATCAGGCGTACTAGTAGGGTATGCAGTAGGACTGATTAATGGTTTTCTTACAGCCAAAGCAAAGTTACCAGCATTTATTGTTACACTAGGCAGCTTCACATATGTTCGTGGACTCGCTTATGTCATTAGTGGCGGTTATCCAATTGTTTTACAAAACGAAACATTTAAATTCATCGGTGGTGGAAGTATTTTCGGAATCCCCACTCCTATTTATATCATGTCTTTAGTATATGTTGTGATGTTTTTTGTTCTTAAATATACGATGTTTGGTCGTCATATTTATGCGATTGGTGGCAATGAAGAGGCAGCTCGGTTAACTGGAATTAAGGTTGAAAAGTCTTTAATCAATGTGTATTCGATTAGTGGTTTACTAGCTGGTTTAGGAGGAGTCGTTTTAGCGGGAAGGTTGTTTTCTGGACAGCCAACTGCTGGTCAAATGTATGAATTAGACGCAATTGCTGCTGTTATTCTAGGAGGAACAAGTTTAACAGGTGGAAAAGGGAAAATAATAGGAACAATTATTGGGGTTTTAATTATGGGGGTGATCAGTAATGGGTTAACTCTAATGGATGTCAACTATTATTGGCAGTTAGTTGTAAAAGGTGGAGTCATTGTGGCAGCCGTTTTATTAGATCGATTGCGCGGAAATAGTCCAGCATAACGATCACATGTCATTTTAGATTTTAAAAAAGGGATGTGAAATAAAAGTGAAGAGGAGTATTAGTATTCTACTAATATGTTTAACTGTCCCTTGTTTACCATTTAATAGTGCATATGCAGAAGATCCTGGGTATTATAATGAACCATACCGTAATCAATTTCATTTTTCTCCTGAAGCTAACTGGATGAATGATCCGAATGGTATGGTTTTTTATAAAGGTGAATATCATTTGTTTTATCAATATCATCCGTATGGAACGACATGGGGACCGATGCATTGGGGGCATGCTGTCAGTAAAGATCTTGTTAATTGGGAGCATTTGCCGATTGCTTTATCGCCGGATGAAAACGGCCAGATTTTCTCGGGGAGTGCTGTTATTGATTGGAACAATACAGCTGGCTTTGGAAAAGAAGCAATGGTTGCCATCTTTACGCATTCAGGGGAGAAGCAAGTCCAAAGTATAGCGTATAGCCTAGATGAAGGAAGAACTTGGGAAAAGTATAAAGGGAATCCCGTAATGCCAGACCCTCCTATACAAGATTGGCGCGATCCTAAAGTATTTTGGCATGAAGAATCAAACCAATGGGTTATGTCGTTAGCGGCTAAGGATAAGATCATGTTTTATACCTCACCTAATTTAAAAGAGTGGGAGTATGCAAGTGAATTCGGCGAAGATGGTGGAATACAAGCAAATAGCTTAGACAGAACTTCTTATGCCATGTCATCCCAGACAGGTGAATCATTTAGCTATGAGGGAGATATTACCCTTAATGAGAAGAATGGGAGAGAAGGGGCAGGCGGTTTAGTTTTTCGGTCAGATAGGAGTGCAAAGAACGGCTATGTTGCAAGCTTTGATGCCAAAAACGATGTCATAACATTAAGTAAGAATGTAGATGGAACAAATGAGGAAATTGCGAGAAAACCTTTTACCCTCAAAACTTCAACTACCTACCATGTGAAGGTGGAAACAGATGGGGATCAAATTCAAGTCTCTGTAAACGATCAATCCGTTATAAAAAAAACAGATATAGAATTCGATTATGGATACTATGGATTGTCAGCGTGGAATTCAACGGCTGCCTTTCGAAATGTGGAGTTCAAGAATACATCTAACTTTGAAACCAATTTATCAAAATGGACAGATGTAAACGGTAGCTGGGAGAACACGATGGATGGAAAAAGTGGAACCTCTACGGAGGATGCTTTTGTAATGAGTGGTCAAACAGGGGATAACTTTTTTTATGAAGCAAACATTGAGATATCTGGGGGAAAAGGTGGCAATGGAGCTGGCTCGCTCGTTTTTCGTGCAGATCCTAATGGAACAAACGGTTATATGGCGAATATCGATGCTTTAAACGATACAATAAAAATCATGAAAATCGAAAATGGAGACATATCCATTCTAGCTGAAAAAACAATAAATCTAGATACAGATAAAAGGTACCATTTAAAAGCAAGCACCCATGGAAAAAATATTAAAATTTCTTTAGATGGAAATCTCATTCATGATGTAAATGATTCAACTTTTTCATCAGGGCATTTTGGCTTAAATGTTTGGAATTCATCCACGTTATTCCAAGATGTTCAAGTTGGTAAGAACATCATGACAAATGAAAAGGAAATTATTAATCATGATTTTGAGGCAGGTGATCTAACTGGGTGGAGTACAATCGAAGGTAATGCTTTCACAAAAGATCATGTGACAAATGTATCATCATACTGGGGAGGGGATTTCGGCCACCAAGGAAACTACCACTTATGGGGGTTTACTGATCTACAAAAGGGAGATGACGCAACAGGTGAACTGCACTCCTCATATTTTAAACTAGGTGGCTCTGGAGAAATCAACTTTCTGTTGGGCGGTGGTAATGATATCAACACCCGCTATGTTTCGTTAGTGAGAGCCTCTGATGATCAAGAATTAATTCGACAAGCCAATACCAAATTTAAAGAAGAAAAATATCATAAATACGTCTGGGATGCGTCTAAATACATTGGAGAAGTGTTATATATTAAAGCTGTAGACCAAGCTACAGGTGGTTGGGGTCATATAAACATGGATGATGTTAATGTTTATAATGAAGGGGCCATGCCAAATGAAGTAGACCAAGTTGCCAAAGAGCCTGAGAAAGACGATTCGAAAGAAAGCGGCATCCTTACAGACTGGTCTGCTGTTTCTGGAGAGTGGATACCTTCTACTCATGGTAGTAACGGAGGGATTTGGGAATGTCCTACTCTCATCGAATTACCAATTGAAGGTGACCCTTCAAAAACAAAATGGGTACTACAGGTAAGCATTAATGATGGCGCTCCTGCAGGCGGGTCAGGTATGCAATATTTTGTAGGTACCTTTGACGGGAAAACTTTTAAAAATGAAAACCCTTCCAATCAAGTGTTATGGACTGACTATGGGGCAGATTATTATGCCGCAGTAGATTGGAGCGGAATTGAGGGTAAGAATGGCGAAAAATATTGGATTGGCTGGATGAGTAATTGGCAATATGCAAATCATACACCAACTTCGACTTGGAGAAGTTCAACGACATTACCAAGAAAGATGGAGCTAACTCAGACAGAAGAAGGTTTACGTTTAAAACAAACACCAGTTTCTTTAAAAACCATTCGAGATAAGAGTGAAAAAATTTCATATAAAAATAAAGTCATATCTGGTGAAAGTAATCTCCTATCTAAACTATCAGAAGATACATTTGAAATGATAGCTGAGTTTGATGTAGATGATATAAAAGCAACTGAATTCGGCTTTCAAGTTCGTAAAGGAGCAACTGAATATACGACTATTGGCTATGATGTTGCCACCAAACAGTTATTCGTAGACCGTTCAAGTTCAGGAAGCTTTGATTATGGGAACAATGTAGTCGGTAAGCATGACGGACCGTTAAATGCAATAAATGGGACTGTGAAAATGCATATTTTCATTGACCGATCTGCTGTAGAAGTGTTTGGAAACAAAGGTGAAACGGTTATTTCTGATCAAATTTTCCCGGATCCATCAAGTAAAGGATTACAAATTTATAGCAAGGGTGGAGAAGTTACATTAAAGTCTTTGAAAATATACCCTTTAAAGAGTATATGGGAAAGATAAAGACTAAATTTCAATCCAATTAAAGAGGGGTTGATAGTAAGAGTTTATGAAGGCTGTCGAAAATGATCGATAGATTTTCATTTTACCTAAATCACAAGAATGGAGAGTGTAATGTAAATGAATAAAACAAACCGCGCAGTCATATGCGTTGGGGAGCTTTTGATCGATTTTTATTGTACAGATATTGATGTTAATTTAATGGAAGGTAATCATTTTCTAAAGAAAGCCGGGGGTGCACCAGCGAATGTCGCAGCTGCTATTTCAAGGCTAGGTGGGGAAACGAGTCTTATTGGAAAAGTAGGAAATGACCCATTTGGATTATTTTTAATAGAAACGATGAAAGAGGTGGGGGTTGATACATCGATGATTGTTACTGACGATTTAGCACCAACTACTTTAGCATTTGTTTCTTTACAAGCAAATGGTGAAAGGGATTTTGTATTCAATAGAGGAGCGGATCGAAATTTAACAGAGGATAACTTATACCTAGATAGATTAAGTGGTGCAAAGATCATTCACTTTGGATCTGCAACTGCATTTCTGGAAAACCCTTTTAAAACAACTTATTTAAAGGCAATGGAATTTGCACAAAATAGGGGGATATTTCTATCGTTTGACCCTAACTTCCGACATGATTTATGGAAAAATAGAGTGGCTGAATTTATTAGTTTAGCTAGAAAGGGTATATCAATGGCTGACTTTGTAAAAGTTAGCGAAGTAGAGCTTGAACTAATCACGGGAAAAATGGATAAATATGATGGAATAGCAATGCTCCATCATTTAGGGGCAAAAATAGTGGCTGTTACCCTTGGATGGGAAGGCACTCTTCTTTCAAATGGAAGTGGAATGAGTGTAATAAACAGCGTCGAAGTAAATTCAATTGACTCAACTGGTGCTGGTGATGCATTTGTCGGTGCTGCTTTATTTCAATTTGCAAATCTTGAGTCCTATGAAACAATTCTTAGTGATTTTAGTAAACTTAAAGAGATCATTCTTTTTGCAAATAAAGTAGGTGCCGTCGTGTGTACGAAGGTAGGAGCGATTTCTTCTCTACCAAACGAAGAGGATATATATAAGATTTAGTCTTCATCGTATTGTTTCGGAATGTGAAAAAATCGCGGTACACCTGGCTTAGAGAGTCTAGGTGCATCGCGATTTTTAGTTTATATAAGCGGTTGTTCAAGAAGGAACTAGTCTTTACACATTTAATAAGAAGTGGCGAAACAAATTACAAGACCTATTCGGCAAAAACCAATGACTGTAAAGTCTGTCCTTTCAGAGTGGAATGCTTCGGGAAAACAGCGACAAAGAACCATATCACGCCCTATCGCCCATGAACTATAGAAAACATGAAAAGGACAAAAACAAGTGGTTACAAACTGGTTCAAAAACTAAGAAGAATCTGGTGTGAAGGCTCATTAGGCACCATGAAAATAAAGCACAATTTATATTAGACATATAAGAGGGGCATTCAAAAAATCCATGAACAATGCCTCTTTTCGGCGTTGGCATTAAACTTAAAACGAATGATAAAAGTAATGAACTAGCTACAAAAAAAGGAAGAAAAATAATAAATAAACAGCAATTAACGATAAAAATCAAAATGGGGAAGGAGCAAAAGCTCTCCCCCCGTTTTGTCAACAGCCCCCTTATCCGGGGTTTTTTATGTTTCAATAGATGTACTGAGTATGGACGGAGGGTTTCTATGAGTAGGAATATATATACTGAATTTCAGATTAAAGAACTTGAAAAGAATCCAAATGCTTCCGAGCGATCTATTTCCTATAGTCCGGAATTTAAGACAAAAACTGTTTAGGAATATAAAAAGGGGAAATCTCCCTCTCAAATTTTCATTGACCAGGGATTTAATCTCGAAATAATTGGAATAATTGGAAAGAAACAACCTAAACGTTGTCTACAGCGCGGGCGTAGTACCTTTGAAAGGTTTGGTGAGGAAGGCTTCCTTACGGAACGCCGTGGAAAAGGAAGTACATCACGCCCCACTTCTAAGCCACAGTCTGTAGAGGACCAACTTAGGAAGGCCGAGGCGAGAATCAGATTCCTTGAAGCAGAAAATGACTTCCTTAAAAAAATTGGAAGAGCTAGAAAGGCAGGCTTTTTAAAAAGAAATGATTTTAACTGCTGCTGAGAAGTTCGTTGTTTAGAATTTGAAAAATGAAAGGTGGCAAGACAATTTGAAAAAATGGGAAAATGTAGCGTTTGGTAGTTCAATTTTTATTGTACTAACTTTCCTTCCTCCGTACCTTGATAAAATTGGTATTTCTCTTTGACTTAAATCAGTAAGTACTGTACTTTTTGGTGTTTTTTGAATGGTTTTCGCTAATAAAAGGCATGATCAGTTTATCTGGCCTTATATACTTAACAAATATGTTCGTCATAGTCTGTTTTCAAGTAATTCATCATCGTTTGTTTTTGGTGGGAATAATGAAAACAATTGAAGTAAAAGGAAAAGTCGTCAAAAAAGAGTGGGTTTTTATCATCGAAGCCATAAGTATGTAAAAAATCCGAAATTATTTTTTCTTGATCCACTAAGTCGAACAATCCGGATACATAAAATTGATAACTGAATTTATCATATAAAAAAAGGTATCCTGTATCCTCAAAGATATTTTTCACTAAATGACCATCCAATTTTAATTCACTCCTTTCTTACCAATATACCTTGTTATCCATTAAAGTATTCAGTGTTCATATTTCGGGGAATATCATTATATTTATTGCAGACTGTTTTTTATACCTTTAATGCATTAAAGGCTGGAAACAACTGTAGGAAAGATCGCAAACGAAAAAAGCACATCCCATAAGGGTGTGCCGCATATAACAAACTTCTTATTTATACATTTCTGCCACTTGTTTTTGCAATTGGCTATTTTCAAGGTACTCATCATAACTAATTTGCTTATCGATTGTTCCTTTTGGTGTAAGTTCAATGATACGGTTCGCCACAGTTTGGATGAACTGATGATCATGAGAGGAGAAGATCATCGATCCTTTAAAGCTGATCAAACCGTTGTTCAGCGCCGTAATCGACTCTAAGTCTAGATGGTTAGTAGGTTCATCAAGCATAAGGACGTTCGAACCGCTTAACATCATTTTAGAAAGCATACAGCGGACTTTTTCGCCCCCTGAAAGGACACTTGCCTTTTTGGTGACTTCATCACCAGAGAATAACATTCTGCCCAAGAAACCGCGCAGGAAGCTCTCGCTCTGGTCATTAGGAGAATATTGACGGAGCCAATCGACTAGTGTTAAATCGACACCTTCAAAGAATTCGGCATTATCCTTAGGGAAATATGCCTGAGAGGTCGTAACGCCCCATTTGAATGAGCCGCTATCCGGTTCAATTTCACCTGCCAAGATTTTGAACATGGTTGTTTTAGCAATCTCATCTTTACCGACAAATGCAATCTTGTCGCCTTTATTCATCGTGAAGCTGACGTTATCCAATATTTTTATGCCATCGATCGTTTTGGAGATTCCATCTACACGAAGCAGGTCGTTCCCGATTTCACGCTCAGGTGTAAAGCCGACATATGGATAGCGGCGCGAAGAAGGCTGTATGTCATCCAAGCTGATTTTGTCCAATAATTTCTTACGGGATGTCGCCTGGCTCGATTTGGATGCATTGGCACTGAAACGGGCGATGAAATTTTGAAGCTCTTTGATTTTTTCTTCTTTTTTCTTATTGGCATCTTGAGTCAGTTTAAGGGCAAGCTGGCTTGATTCATACCAGAAGTCATAGTTACCGATATAAACCTTGATTTTACCGAAATCGAGATCCGCGATATGTGTACAAACTTTGTTAAGGAAGTAACGGTCATGGGAAACTACGATAACAGTGTTTTCGAAGTTGATTAAGAACTCTTCCAGCCATTTGATCGCTTTTAAGTCCAAGTGGTTGGTAGGCTCATCCAGTAAAAGAACATCCGGTTTACCGAATAGTGCCTGGGCAAGCAATACTTTAACTTTGTCCCCACCGTTCAATTCGGCCATTTTCTTTGTATGAAGGTCTTCTGCAATGCCAAGGCCCTTTAAGAGGATGGAAGCTTCAGGTTCAGCTTCCCAGCCGTTTAATTCGGCAAATTCACCTTCAAGTTCGGCGGCTTTCATTCCATCTTCGTCCGTGAAGTTTTCCTTCATATAGATGGCATCTTTTTCTTGCATGACTTCGTATAATCTTTCATGTCCCATAATGACAACTTTAAGGACTTCTTCTTCTTCAAAAGCGAAGTGATCTTGTTTTAGAACGGCAAGGCGTTCGCCAGGCCCCATATGGACATCACCGGATTGTGCTTCAACTTCACCGGAAAGGATTTTTAAGAACGTCGATTTACCCGCCCCATTTGCACCAATCAGACCGTAGCAGTTACCAGGCGTGAATTTTATATTAACATCTTCAAACAGTTTACGATCGCCATATCGTAAACCAACATTATTTACAGTAATCATTTATTTACATTCCTCCAAAATCTTTTGTTTCAACGTTTCCAACACTTTGTTGCACTAGTTTTACGCTGATTCACTCAAACAGCAGTTTATATCCATTAATTTATTAAATGCCGTTCATTAAATTGTATCTTATTTCGTAGGAAAATTAAAGTTAGATTAGCAAAAACAAACGTTTATAAGCAAAAATTACTCAGGAGTTTAATATTGAAGAACAAGTATCGGCTGTAATGTAAGTTCTATTTTTTTGCAGAAAAAAATTATGAGCACAAAGGCTTATTACATATTAACCTTATAATTGGTAATATAGGTAATTGTAACTAATGCAAAAGGAGGGGCATATATGAGCGATTCAGTAGGGTTTTGGAAACGTTTTTTAGCAGGATTTTTGGATGCCTTAATAGTATCTGCACCAGTAGCGATAATTTTCGGATTAATTACCAGTGATTGGTAAAACGAAAACTTTTCAATGTTTGTCAACTTTCTTTACTTGCTGATTGTCCCGATACTATGGTGTGGCTATACAGTGGGTAAAAGGATTTTGGGTATACGCATAGTAAGGGTGGACGGTAAAAAATTAGGCATAGGCACAATGCTAATGAGGAATTTTGTTGCTACTTTAGTTTATGCCGTTACATTAGGGATAGGGTATATTGTCAGTGCATTCATGGTTGGATTAAGAAAAGATCATAGATCCATACATGATTTCATAGCTGGTACATACGTGACATCAAATAAACCATAAAGATTGATAAGCAGTTTAATAGCTGCTTTTTTTAATGCGAAATTACAAATTCAAATGGATATAATTTTTCATGGGAAACCCTTGAATGAACTCTAGGTGTATTTTCATCAAATATAAACAGGGCAAAGGAATTTACTGATTGTATTGGTGGGGAATTACATAATGAGGAATAAATATTACATTGGAAACCACGTTAGAATATCTAATCAATAATCAATTTAACATAATGCAGTTAAGGTGTTTTTTAAGGTCATGAATACGATCATTTAGTACACATGTCAGTGGAGTAATCGGGTGTTGTTCATACATTGTAAATGTAAAGGAACAGAAAAGCACTTAACCTATATGGTCAAGTGCTTTGGTTATTCAGAACTTCTCTATTTTGATTAATGATGATTTTATTTCTTAAAATCATTTCCTTATTATTAAGTCCAACATTCACTTCTTTGGTATTATTCACCTTTTCTAGCAGTGATACTACAGATATTTCTAATAATTCAGGGATAGACATATTTGTTTTAGATGATAAAATTTCAAGTTCATGGATTAATTTAGGGGATAGTATTGGTTGTCTCTCATTTATTTCCATGACGGTACCCACTTTCGTAAGAAAATTATTTAATTTTAATCTAAGTATATAACATGAGATTCCAATGAAACATTAAATTATCGTTATTTATGTTAAGAATTGATGACCTTTGTGGAAGAAAGGTCTAGCTGGGCACTTCCCCTATTAATAAGGGATCGCCTGATTGATGGGTCTAACATCTTTTTGATATACAATAAATACACTGCATATCATAATGAATAAAGAGAAGAGAATTGTCCATTGGAAGAAATGAAAATAAACTTCCTACTTCCAGAATGGAAATGACATTTTTAAAGATGTAATAATTAAATATGTCTATTTCGTATTTTCTGAAAAGCATTCAATGATTTTCCTTCTAAAAAAGTTAATTTCAACTATATAATTCTATGTGTCCACATTTGTCAACCATTGGGTTTTCTGATAGTATAAATGTCCATTTCATCTTAGCATCGGTTTTTAAAAGTTTGATAAATAAACGAGGAAGGGAGAGTGGTTATATTGGGAAGTCACCCTGATTTTGAACTGGAACGACAGCGGCTGGATTTTACCAAACGTTATATAGATGTAGTCATTAAAACATCAGAAACAAGCAAAGATCAATTTCAGCGGAATATGCAAGAAGCTTTTGGTGATGCCGATTGGTCTGAATCCGGCTTATATTCTCAATTGTTGACGACAGCCAACTTTTTTGAAATGTCCAAAGCTGAACTTGAAAGTTTACGTAAAGCAAGTAAAAAGCCCTACTTTGCAAGAGTGGATTTTGAAAGGAATGATGGTGAAAGAGGGGAGGTGCTTTATTTCGGAAAAACGTCCCTTTATCAGAGGGAAAGCCAGGAACAGATCATCGTAGATTGGCGTTCACCAATTGCAAACCTTTACTATGAGGGACGGATTGGTGAAATTGAATATGAGGCGGAAGGGGAAACGTTTAGCGGGAATATCACTTTAAAGAGACAATTAATGATTGAAGAAGGTGTCTTGGAAGAGGTAAGGGACATTGATCTAACAACGACGGATGAATTATTGCAGGAATCCCTCTCTAAAAGTTCCAGCAATCGGTTGACAGATATCATTACCACAATCCAGGAAGAACAAAATAAAATCATTCGTGCAGATTTGAATAAACCTATCATTGTTCAGGGCGCAGCGGGCAGTGGTAAAACGACAATTGCTTTACATAGGATCTCTTATTTCATTTACCACTATAAAGACTTGTTCGATCCGCGACAATTAATGATTCTTGCCCCGAGCCGGGTGTTCATTGATTACATATCTGAAGCATTACCTGAATTAGGTGTTGAAAAAGTAAAACAATTCACATTTTCCGAATATGTGCAGGCAGCGATAGGAAAGCAAGTGAAGCTTGTGCCTGATGATAAACTAACTCGAATGCTGGAAAAGGATGATGAAGAAATAAAGTCCGCTGTCTGGATATCAGGTCTAAAGGGCTCCCCCGTATTTAAATATATTTTGGACGAATATGTAAAGGATATTTTCAGGGGTTTTCATCCGGATGCAGATTTTTATTGTGATAAATATCGCCTCTATTCCGCTAAGAAGTTCATTAGATTATTGGAAGAGGATTATTGGTATTTACCGTTATACGGCAGGCTGGACAAACTGAAGGCCATTTTACAAAATGAAGTTAAATTGAAAAAGAAAATAATGCTTGATCGTGTTCTTGATTTTTATGAGGCTAAAATTGAGAAGGCTCTCATTAAGAATATAGATCCAGACATACGCAAGGAATTTGTTACAAAATGCCTCGATAAAAAAGAGGAAAGGATCGGACAGATCCAAAAAGCGATCCGTTCTTCTGTAAAAGGCTATTTTAAGCAATTCAAAAATAAAGATCTTCTACATTACTATCAGGAATTATATCAAGATCCGGAGCGGTTGGCCTCGTATAGTAATGGTAAACTTACTTTTGAAGATGCAAGTGCTTTATGTGAGTATAATCATAAATTATTTTCTGATAAAAGCTATGAGATGGAGGACTTAGGTGCATTATTATATCTTCAGGAGCGGCTTTTTGGTGTCGACAAAGAAAATAAAGCAAAAAATGTCGTCATTGATGAGGCTCAGGATTATAGTTTCATGCAGTTACAGGCACTCAAAACAGCAGTGGATACGGATATGTTCACACTAGTAGGTGACCTGGCACAAGGCATCCATTCATACCGGGGGTTACAAACATGGGATGAGGTCCACCATCGTATTTTCCCGCGGGCGACGTACACTGAATTACAAAAAAGCTATAGAACCACTGTTGAAATAATGAAACAAGCTAACCGGATTCTTCAGTTGTTAACCTACGATTTCCCGGAAGTTGAACCTGTAGTCCGGCATGGCAGGGATCCAGAATTCATTTCCATTGAAAAGAAAGGTTGGGAAGAAGAGCTGATCGAACTTATTGAAAGCCTTAAAGGAGAGGGATTTAAAACGTTTGCCGTTATTGCCAAAACGATGAAAGATTGCAAACTGGCAAACGAGAAACTAAGTGCATTCCATCAAAGCTTTCATTTAATAGATGAAGCGGGAAACATTCCTAAAGATAAAACATTAATTGTTCCTTCATATCAAGCTAAAGGCCTGGAATTCGATGTCGTATTTGCAATATCCCTGGAAGAAGCGTATTGCCGTGAAAATGAGCTTGATATTAAACTGCTATACGTAACAATGACAAGACCATTGCACCGACTTTATTTTTTAGGTAATGAGAAAAATGCTTTCTTAATTGAGACATGAGAGGTGGAAGATGGAATGTAACCATCCTTCGGGTACGCTCACAAATGCAAAAGGATATCCTTAATATCTTGCCACCCAAAACCGACCTCGATGAGCTCGATGCCAGCCATTTTAACAGTTTTTTCAGCTATTACTTGACCGCCGAGCGCCTTGTAAAAACCGCATGAAGGATTATCCTTTAATGCCCAGATTATTAAATTCTTATGTTCCATTTTAATAAGTTCATGTATGACCGCTTTTATCATTTTTCGGCCGAATCCCTGCCGTTGATACTCTTTTAAAATATAGACGGCATATACTTCACCTTGAATATGCGGATCATTCGTTTGTTCAGGTCCACCCGCAGTGAAACCGATGATTTCCCCATGGGCATTTTCCGCAACAAAAGTGGCATTATGCAGCATCTTTAAATTTCTTAACCAGTTTTTCCTTCTGGCTTCCAGATTCAAGGAAGACAAGTATTGATCCGGGAGGATGCCTTTATAAGTCGTTTGCCAGCTGTTTATATGTACATTTGCTATTCCATTTACATCTTCTTCTATGGCTCTCCTGATTTTCATTAAAAACACCTTCTGGTTTTAGTATTTTTTTCTAGAATATCATGGAAAAAGTGAATAAGCATTTAATTTATGTTTATAACTTCATGATAAAGGATAAGAAATAAAAGAGAGATTCAAGCAGATGAAGGGAAGGATGAGAATGATGAAATTGAAAGTTGGTTTTTATTTTCCGGGAGGCAAAGAAATAGAGCATGAGGTAGAAGGAGATGACTCAACTCAAATGATTTCAAATATTCAAAAGCACCGTTATTATAATTTGGTTAAAGGCGATTGCCATTATGTCATAGATACGGAAAAAGCAGCTTATTTTTCTGTAACCGAAATATTTGATTGAGAATAAACTGCATTGGACTTTTGTTCCATTGCGGTTTATTCTTTTTGGTGTAAGGAACCGGAAAAGGGGTTAATGGACAATGAAAATCAATTTTACCAAGAAACAGTTTGAAACATTATTCAAAATGGTTCAGTACGGATATTGGGTTGCTTCCGATACTGAAAATAATAAAGAATTCAGTGAGGTTGAACAGTATCTCAATTCCTTTGCTAAAGATTTCGGAATGGAAGGAGTCCAGTTTTTGAAGGAATACGAAATATATGATTTAAGCAGGGAATTGGAGGATCAACTTCATGAAGTCATAGATGAGTATGAAGAAGGAGTATTCAGGGATAAGCTTGCCTATCATTTGGCAAGAAAAGAGTTTGCCGAAGAATCGCAAAACCATGAATATAATCAGGAGGAAGCCTTTAAACGTATCTTGGAGCTCGAAGAAAAATATCATATTCATATTGAAGAACAAGGGTTACGGAAATTAAAGATAGAAGTATAAAAAGAGAGAGGGCACAATTTGTCCTCTCTCTTCTAATTCTGAAAAAAATAAATTCTGTGTTCTTCACGAATGGGCATCACCCATATCGCAGAGGTTTTATTCACCTGAATTTTGGCCTAATCTTTCAACTGTGTATTGGTAAAATGCCATTAGGTCATTTTGTGACGCAAAACCTGCTTGTGCAGTCTGTTCGCTCCCTCCGCCTTTCCCATTATACGAACTGAGTTCAGCTTTAAAATATTTTCCGCAATGTAAGGGGAAGGACCCACTGTGCGAAAGAATCACCTTTTGCTCCTTACGTGATGCTAATAATACGGTAACCTTTTCCTTTTTTACAATCGTACCTGCAAGGTAAAGCAGATCTTTCATTGAGCTATCTTCGAATATATGAGAGATGAATCCCTCTGCATTTACTGCAATCAGAGAGTCAGCAAGAAAGTTTGCATTTTCAAGTTTTAAGTTTTCATTTACCGATAGTAGCTTCTTATAGTCATTCTCCAGTTTCTCCACCCTATTCAATATCTCTGTACGTCCGGTATTGAATTTATCCGATAAGGCTGAAAGAATACCGATACTTTCAGAAAATTCGTTCAATGCCCTGAAGCCGCACTTAAAATAGAGGCGGGTATAATCTTTCTGCTTCTCCGTTTTGAAAATCTTTATTAAGCCTATCTCACCAGTTCGAGCTACATGGGTTCCGCCGCAAGGGTTATACTCAATCCCTTCTATTTCAACAATACGGATATTTTCGGACACAGTAGGCATTTTAACGACAGGAAGTGTCTGTAATTGCTCCTTTGTCACGAAATATGCAAGTATTTCGCGATTCTCAATAATATATTGATTAACCTGCTTTTCAACTGCCGCCGTATGTACTTCAGTCCATTTAAATTCGGACGTTATATCGATCGTTAAATATTCCTTTCCAAGATGAAAGCTGACCGTATTCGAGTCAAACAGTTCGACACAGACTGCAGAGAGTAAATGCTGGCCGCTATGCTGTTGCATATGATCGAAGCGGCGGGGCCAATCCAGCTCACAGTGAACGATTTCTGAATCTGGCCTTCTCTCCGTCTTATGCAGAATCTTCCCATCATTGCTTTTTATAATATCCAGAACAGTGATTCCTTCTATTTTGCCAGTATCTGAAGGCTGTCCGCCCCCTTCTGGATAAAAAGCGGTTTCTTCAAGAGTGATGTAGTAAAAGCCATTTTCTTCAACGGACTCCTGGATAGTGGTATCCCATTCGGAAGTCATGGTGGACGTGTAATACAATTTTTTTGTCATGAATGTTTTCTTTTTCCTTTCAGTTAATCAATAAATTATATCACCGAAATAACTGATTATGAATGCCATAGTACTAGATATCCTTCTTGAAGAGGGAGAAATGGACGGCTGGGCGATCCTGAGGGAGTTAAAAGGATCCTGTGACTTGAATGAGATTCCCGTTTTTGTATCGACGGCACTTGATGAAAGGGTAAAGGGTATTTCATTGGGATTTAAGGATTTTTTAGTTAAACCATATAAACCGAGCCAATTATCCGAAGTAATTATGCATACCTTGTTGAGCAATGGTAACCAAGGATAGATTCTAGTCCCTCATGCATTCCACGAAGATGACAAGGGTTAAAAAATAAAAAACCGTAATGGGTATACAGAACAACAAAAAAATGATAAATTCAAATATGTTGGAAAAATAAATAATTGGGTACAATTGTAGGTAAAGGTAAGTTACAGGAGGATTTATATACATGCAAAAAATTCAGGCCGGTTTGGCTGTAGAGTTAGAAGTGGAACGTAAGGCTGATTTCGGATGGTTTTTAACTGATGGTTCAGAAGATGTCTTACTTCATCATAGTGAAATGAATGAAGGAACGGAACTTGAGCTTGGTGATGAAGTTACTGTGTTCATCTACCACGATAAACAAGCAAGGCTAACAGCCACAATGAAGATTCCCGAAATTCAGATTGATCAGTATGGTTGGGCGGAAGTTGTCAATGTGAAAAGGAAACTTGGTGTTTTTGTGAACATCGGCCTTTCCAAAGATATACTTGTATCCCTGGACGACCTACCGAATATTGATCGTTTATGGCCTGAGGTTGGTGATCGTCTATATGTATCCCTTAAGACAGATCGCAATGACCGCCTGTTTGGTAAACTTGCTACGGAAGATGTAATCCAGGAGATTGCTGTAAAAGCTCCTTTAAAAGGAGTCCGTAACACCACTGTTAAGGGAAATGTCTATCGTTTGCTTATGGTTGGGTCTTTCTTTGTTTCCGAAGAAGGATATCGCTGCTTCATTCACGAAAGTGAACGCAAGGAGGAGCCCCGTCTTGGTGAATTAGTTGAAGGGCGCGTCATTGATAGTAAAGAAGATGGAACGCTAAACGTTTCTTTATTTCCCTTTAAACAAGATTTAATGGGGGAAGATGCTGATGTCATTTTCACTTATTTAATGAATCGTGGCGGTGCTATGCCTTATGGTGACAAAACACCACCTGATGATATCCAGTTTCACTTCGGTTTAAGCAAGGGAGCGTTCAAACGTGCTCTCGGCAAACTGATGAAAGAAGAGAAGATTTACCAGGAAGATGGATGGACATATTCTTCAGACCGTAAATGACAAAAAGGCAGCGGAAGCTTTTCCGTTGCCTTTTCTATTTGAATTTTATTAAAAAAACTTTTTTTTCCCTTTGTCCTCTTTTAGGATTTCTACAGCTTCTCTGAACCTCATGGAATGTACAATCTCTCTTTCCCTTAAAAATCTTAGTGAATCATTGATATCCGGGTCATCTGAGATGTCAATCAACCATTGATAGGTTGCACGAGCTTTCTCTTCAGCGGCAATATCTTCATATAAATCAGCAATAGGATCGCCTTTAGCTTGGATGTATGTGGCTGTCCATGGATCGCCTGCTGCATTTTGATAGAAAAGTGCACCATCATGATTCGCATAATGTTCGCCAAGACCTGCTGCAACCATCTGCTGTGGTGTGGCGTCCTTTGTAAGCTTATAAACCATGGTGGCAATCATTTCTAGGTGAGCGAATTCTTCTGTTCCGATATCCGTAAGTAATCCGATGACTTTATCGGGTATTGTATATCGTTGATTTAAGTAACGGAGTGCTGCAGCCAATTCACCATCAGCCCCCCCGTATTGTTCTATTAAATATTTTGCCAATCTAGGATTACAGTCTCTTACTTTAACTGGATATTGCAGTTTCTTTTCATACACCCACATAGATATCTCTCCTTATACCTGCCAGGGCCAAGGGCCTTGGCCCCATTCCCATTTATTTTCACCGCCTGTACTGTTTCCAAAACCCAATAAGGGACCGTATTTAGGCTCAAAAACCGATTTCAATTGTTTGGAATATTCGTGAAATTGATTGAATTGCTGTAATGCTTGCTGGTCATTAGGATGTGTATCCAAATAATGAGTCAACTCGACAAGTACGAAATCAGCAGCCTGTATTTGTTCAAGCAGCTGATAATATTCATCATCCAGTTTCTTATTCATTTACGTCTCCCTTTCCCGATATGGATTATCATAGAAATCATAAAAGAACTTCCAAAGTGTACCGTATTTCAAAGCTTCCTCCGGTGTGAACTGCTCCAAATTCGGCGGTTGAAAATTAATATACAAATTAGGAGGTGTCCTGAAATACTTTCTCCCAATAGGCGGGCACGGATCGAATTTACTATGGAAAGGTTTGTATGATTTAACTAAGGTAAAAGTCTTTTCGCGAGTCAAAAAAATACCTCCTTTGTATAGATGTAGCCTCTAATTATTATGCTTGGGTAATACATAATATGACTCCATTAGTATGATGTGGGAGATAACTGGAAAAAGATGTGTTTTCGAAATATTAAAATATCTTGTTATAGTCCCGTTATCTTACTGTGATGTTTGTCATCTATTCTTTATCTGTTTGTTCTTTGTATAGAAAAAAACTATGTTAAGATTGAACTCGTTAGCTTATAAAGCAGCTCACAAGGAGGTAACAACATATGAAAAAATCAATCTTATCGTTAGCGGCAGCGGCTGCAATATCCGGTGCTTTCACAATTCCGGTTCATGCAGAAGATGTCAAAGTGAAAGATGGAGACACATTATGGGGGATATCTCAAACATATAAAGTATCAATAGAAGATATTAAGTCTTGGAACGATTTGTCTTCAGACATGATTTATGCCGGAGGAACCTTACATATTTCTCAAGAAGAGCATTATAAAGTCAAGTCAGGAGACACATTATCGGAAATTGCAGACAAATATGATGTAGCAGTAAATGATATTAAATCTTGGAACGGTTTAAATTCAGATACAATCCATCCTGATCAAGAATTGGTCATTAAACCAGCGGCTAACAAAGTCGAAGCGGCGAGTGTTGGGCCTGAGCAAAAATCAGAGCAAGCTGCACCAGCAGAACAATCAAAGCCAGAAGAACAATCAAAGCCAGTTGAACAGTCAAAGCCAGAAGAACAATCAAAGCCAGCAGAACAAACGGAACCAGCTGAAACAAACAATGAATCCAAGGATCAAGCAGGAATTAAAAAAGAGATAACTGTTAGAGCAACTGCCTATACGGCTGATTGTCAAGGCTGCAGCGGTACAACAGCCACAGGGGTCGACTTGAAAGCTAATCCTGATGCTAAAGTAATTTCCGTGGACCCATCAGTCATTCCACTTGGATCGAAAGTTTATATAGAGGGTTATGGCTACGCAACGGCAGCAGATACGGGCAGTGCTATCAAAGGAAATAGAGTGGACATTTATATACCTAACGAAAAGGATGCCGTGAATTGGGGCGTTAAAAACGTTAAATTGCAAGTCTTGAATTAATTCATCCATGCAAAACATGTTTATATATCGAAAAGAGTAGACACTGAGATTTAATGTGTCTACTCTTTTTGTCCTTTTGGTTCACGGGAAAAGCAGGTACAATGAAAGAAATAGATCCTTACCGATCCTTACAAGGTAAATAGGAGGAGTAGTAAATTGATGGAAAAAGCACGTGAATATTTACAGGAGTATTTTGGTTATGAGTCATTCCGAAAAGGTCAGGAACAGATTATCGAACAGGTGTTGGGAGGAATAAACACAGCGGGAATCATGCCTACTGGCGGAGGTAAATCAATATGTTACCAAATCCCGGCCCTCTTGTTACCTGGTGTAACACTCGTGATATCCCCACTTATTTCCTTGATGAAGGACCAAGTAGATGCCCTCGAACAAAACGGGATTGATGCCACATTTCTTAATAGCTCCATTTCGGGGTTAGAATCATCCAATAGAATGAACGATATTAAGCAAGGAAGATATAAGTTGGTTTATGTGGCACCGGAACGTTTGGAAAATGCTGCATTTCAACAGGATTTATTTAATGTGGACATTTCATTGGTGGCCATTGATGAAGCCCATTGCATATCTCAATGGGGCCATGACTTCAGACCAAGCTATTTAAAAATCAAGACCTTATTGAAAAACATGCCATCAGCTCCTACTGTACTGGCATTAACGGCAACAGCCACACCGCATGTGACCGATGATATTTGTCAGTCGCTCGGAATATCAGGGCAGCATACAATATCAACGGGATTTTCAAGAGATAACTTGTTCTTTTCCGTTGTGAAAGAAGAAAACCGCGGACGTTTTTTAATGCGCTATATAGAGAAAAACAAGAATGAGTCGGGTATCATATATGCAGCCACTAGGAAAGAAGTCGATTCGTTGTATGCCAAGCTTAATAAAGCCGGATTCAAGACAGGTCGATACCACGCTGGCATGAATGAACAAGACCGTTCGGAACAGCAAGACCAATTCATTCGTGATGACGTTCCTTTAATGGTAGCGACATCTGCATTTGGGATGGGAATCGATAAGTCTAATGTCAGATACGTCATCCATTATCAAACTCCAAAGAACATGGAGAGTTATTATCAGGAAGCAGGTCGTGCAGGAAGGGATGGTTTGGAGAGTGAATGCATCCTTTTGTATTCCCCCCAGGATATGCAGATTCAGCGTTTTCTGATTGATCAATCAAACCCTTCCCAGGAGTGGCAATCACAGGAATTGAAGAAGTTGAACAAAATGAAGGATTATTGTTTTACTGAAGGGTGTTTGCAAGCCTTCATTCTTCAATACTTTGGAGAGGAAAATCCTGAGGATTGCGGTCATTGTGAAAATTGTACAGATAAACGTGACTCTATTGAAGTAACTACACAATCACAGATGGTCCTTTCATGCATGTTGCGAATGGGTGAGCGATTCGGTAAAACGATGATCTCCCAAGTGCTTACGGGATCACGAAATAAGAAAATTGAAGAGTTCGGCTTTCAGAAGCTTTCTACCTATGGAATCATCAATAATCAATCTGCAAAGGATGTAGGCGATTTCATTGATTTCCTTACAGCAAAACAGTATATCGAAATGACCGGGGGCCAATTTCCAGTCCTTAAAGTGACCAATGCTGGCAGGGAAGTGCTGTTGGGACAGAAAAAAGTCTTGCGTAAAGAAATAAAAAAAGTAAGCAGCATCAGTGTAGATCATGGGTTGTTCAATGAGTTGAGACAGTTAAGAAAAGAATTGGCAGGTAAGGAAAATGTACCTCCATTCATTATTTTTTCCGATGCATCTTTGAAAGATATGGCCGTCAAACTGCCGAAAACAGAACAGGAATTCCTAGAAGTAAAAGGGGTGGGCACCCAGAAGTTCGAACGCTTCGGCGCCGTGTTCCTAGAAGGAATTTCCAATTATGTACAGGCACATCCTGAATTAGAAACGAATATAATGGTTACAAAGGAAGCAGTAAAGAGAAGCACTACGCCATCACATTTAGAAAGCTATCGCTTATATCAGGAAGGCAAATCAATCAAGGTAATCGGGACAATGAGAGGTCTGTCTTCCATTTCAATTGAAAATCATTTATTAAAGTGTGCAGAGGAACATTTGGATATCAAATGGGAAGGGATTTTCTCGGATAAAGAGTATGACCTTGTATTGGAAACTGCGAAACAATTGGATTCTGAAAAACTAAAACCGCTAAAAGAAGCCTTACCTGAGCACTTTTCCTACTTTATGATTAAAGCGATCTTGGTTAAAGCAGGATTGGAAAACGCATAGGTGATTAGGTTTTTGGAATATTTTTTCAATGAATAAATAAGAATTTGGTTTAATGCGTATACTAGGAATGATAAAAAGGTGGGATTTCGCGCCTTTAATCAGAGTCTTTATATAAAAAAGAGGAGGTTGCTCATGTATTTTGGTAAAAAGAATTCAGAGGAACCAGAAATCGTTATGGAAGATACGATAGTATATGCGTGCGGATCAGCAGATTGTAATGGTTGGATGAGAAAAGATTTTGCATCGGAAAACTATGATTGCCCAATGTGCGGTAGTCAATTAGTCGAGGAAGTCAGGGAACTCCCCAAAATTGAAAATGAGTATAATGCATTTAAATAAAAGAGGTGAATTATGCCTCTTTATTTTTTTTGCTTGAAAGAAGTATGCCGGAGTGAGTACAATCTGGTTTAATGCTTTACATATATAAATATATATGATAAAATATAATTTCAGTGTTGTTAAAAGAAAACGCTGGAGGGTAATTTAAAGTAACATTTTTATTAATAAAATAATTTTCCATCATTTTCATGATGGAGTAGAAACAAGTTAAACACATCTAGAAAAATGAAATACATCTTATTACCAAGTATTTTCCTCGATCCATTTCTGTTCTTCATTAACTTACTTCTATGTACCATTTATCTTTTGGAATTTAATTTTCCCAATTGGAATTACGGACGGTTTTAATTAATAAACATGTACTTACAAGCTTTTATCTGATTCTCGCAGGCACGGTCTAGGAACCGTATGGATGGGAGAGAGGCAGGGCTTTCATTGTTTTAGGTTTTGGCACTAAAATTACTCTCATGCTCGATTCGCTTTGAATTGTTTATCCGATCGAGCAGGAAGAACCATATGGAATGGATTCTTGAACAGCGCAGTCTCTATTATCTTGAAGGGTAAGTCAGGGGCTGTGTTTCATTTATTATCTGATTAAAAAAACTGAGATTTAAGGAATCATTTCTACTTTAGAATCTTTACTCAAATATAAAAAGCATATATATGATATAATGGTTACTGAGATATTAAAAATTCATGTCGTAATCTTAAGTTCTTTCCACTCGGAAAATTTGGGTGTAATGAACAATAATCAATGGTTAAGCGAATGGGTATTTACTCACTATTTAGATTAATCGCCATCTATTCTTCTTTTATCTTTATGGCTTGTGATCTGTTATGCATGACGAAGTCAATTCAATTCTAAGGAGTGAGATACATGTATAGAAGAAATAATACGGAAGAAATCATTCCTGAAGAAACAAAGGTGTGGGAATGTACATCAGAAGATTGCAAAGGTTGGATTCGTGATAACTTTACAAGTAATGATGAACACGTTTGTCCGTTATGTAGCAGCGAGATGAAACCCGGCACCAGAATGCTTCAAGCAATCAACAATCCAAGAAACTATTAAGACTGTATAAAAAAAGCTGAAGGGGATTATCCCTTCAGCTTTTTTTATCTTTTTGCCAATTGTTTGAAGCAAAAAGCAGGTGAATGATTAGTGAATATCTTTTTTCTTGAATCGGCCGCCCCGAACTTCCGCGATATCCCCAACGGCAAGAAATGCAGAAGGGTCAAAGCTTTTGACTATATCTTTAAGTTTAGCTTCCTCAAGCCTGTTTATTACACAAAAGATGACTTTTTTATCATCACCAGAATAAGCACCTTCGCCAGCTAAAAATGTTACGCCGCGTCCAAGGCGATTCATTATGGCGTCGCCGATATCACCAAATTCATCACTGATAATCCAAACAAATTTGGACTCATCCAAACCAGCGATGACGATATCCATCGTTTTATAAGCTACGAAGTAAGCTATGATCGAATACATGGCGCGATCCCATGAGAAAACGAAGCCTGCACTGCCAAGGATGAATAAATTAAAAAACATGACGATCTCCCCAACGGAAAAAGGGATCTTCTTGCTAGCGAGTATAGCAAGTATTTCTGTACCATCCAATGAGCCGCCATATCGAATGACCATTCCAACACCAATGCCAAGAATCATTCCGCCAAAAGCGGATGCTAGGAGGATATCTTGAGTGAAAGCTGGTACGTGATGAAGCAATGCAGTGGTAATAGAAAGGACTAAAATCCCATACAGAGTAGATAATGCGAAGGTTTTTCCAATTTGTTTATAACCGATAAAAAAGAAAGGAAGATTCAAAACGAAAAGAAAAATACCAAGTTTCCATCCCGTAATGTAAGACAACATAATCGATATTCCCGTTATGCCTCCGTCGATTACGTTATTCGGCACTAAAAAAATCTCGAGGCCGACAGCCATTAAAACGGCACCGATCGTAATTAAAAGTCCTCTCTGTAATATTTGTCTCAGTGTTAATTTTTTATGCTGGGTCTTCTTGTGCATAATTTCTGTTGTACTTGCACCTGCCAGGTCTGACATAATCATGCCCCCCACTCCTTCTCTCTATATACGTTCTATTTAATTATAAACCTATAGGTATAATTAAATAAAGAAATTAACATTCTTAATTAATATATTTCTGAATAATTCTTTTTGTTATTGAGTATGTCATGCGATGATGAAGCAGGTTGTGAATGCTTGTCATTATCATGTATTTTTATTTTACTCTATACAAAAGAATAGTATTTCTCATTTTATTGAATTTATGAAAAAAACTCCATTTTCATGCGATGTGTGGGACACCTAAGATTTAGTGTGTAAATATATAGGAATAAGGAAATAAAAAACCTTGGAGGTACTATGAATTTCCATTACAATATAGGAGAATAGAACGGTAGAGGTGATCAAGAAAAAAATGGAACAATCAATTGTGGCATCAAATCCTGTCCTCTTTATGATTGCGGTACTTTTGTTAATTATGGCGTGTTATACGGCGTTGGATTTACTGACATCGTTACTGACTACCGAGAAATATAAACGCCTATTGTATATAGGGAGCAGCTGCTCTATGGGAGTGGCTATTTGGATGCTTAACTTTGTTGTCATATTAACCCTTGATAATTCTGGGGTGGCAGCATTCAACTTTTTTACAATAATTTTTTCATTAGTTTTAGCGATTGCTCTCGCAGGGGTTGGGTTATTGGCGATATCATATAAAACACAAATACTGCAAATCGTTTTTTGTGGTTTCATGTTTACTGTGGCAATATTATCCAATTATATTGTGGGAACGTCTTCTTTAAACCACTCTTTGCAATTTAGCATATTGTTGGTCGCCAGTACGCTTTTCAGTGTCTTTAGTTTATTTGTAGCGGCCCTGGCAATATTATTTTATTTTAATAAATTAAGTCAATCCTCACTAAAGCCAGTCAGTACTCTCATGATGAGCGGGGCAATCATTGAAGGGTACTATCTTTTTTTGAGAGTGTTACCGATGGATGGTAAAAATGTAAAGGGTGAATTTGTTCCGCTCACTCCTTTTATGCTTTATCTAACTTGCTTTGTCTCATTGTTCATCCTTGCCAGCTTGATTGCTTCAAGTACGATCGTAGGCCGGAGGTTGGCAAGAAGTGATAATACTGTGAGCGATATCCGTTATGCTTTAGATCAATCGGCGATCGTCGCCATCACGGATGCAAAAGGAATCATTACATATGTTAACGAAAAATTCCTGGAAATATCTCAATATGAAGAACATGAACTAATAGGGAAAAACCATTCCATCATCAATTCGGGTTATCATGCAAAAGAATTTTTCACTGACTTATGGCTAACGATCAGCCAGGGCAAAACATGGAATGGTGAAATATGCAATCGGTCTAAAGATGGTGATGTTTATTGGGTGGAAACTACAATCGTTCCTTTTATGAAAAGGGGCAAACCCTATCAATACATTTCCATCCGTTCGGATATTACCAGTCGTAAAAAAGCAGAAAATGCTTTAAAGGGTTCAATCAAGGAACTAGAGGATATGCATTATGCCATCAACCAATCCTCGATAGTGGCGATTACCGATGATAAAGGGGTCATTATTGAAGTAAATGAAAAGTTCTCGGAGGTTTCCGGCTACAAGAGAACTGAATTGATCGGCCATACTCATAATTTGGTTAATTCCGGATTCCACCCAAAGGAATTCTTTGATGAAATGTGGAAGACCATCCATCAACGCAAGGTTTGGAAAGGTGAAATTAGAAACAGGGCGAAAGATGGCAGTTTTTATTGGGTCGATACAACAATTGTTCCATTTTTCAGCGAAGAAGGTAAGCCATTTCAATTTTTGGCACTTAGACATGATATAACTGAGCGTAAACAATCGGAAGAAATGCTCCATCGGCAGGATAAATTGGCTGCCGTCGGTCAGCTTGCTGCTGGTGTTGCACATGAAATACGGAATCCGCTGACCTCCATGAAAGGGTATACAGAATTTTTGCAATTAGATGAAACGGATGAAAATAAACAAGAATATCTAGAAATTATTATGGATGAAATCAATCGTGTGAATGAGATAGTTGAAGAATTCTTACAATTGGCCAAACCACAGTCGTTGATATTGGAAACGAAGAATATTATACCAATCATTCAAAACGTGTTATCCTTGACGGAGTTTGATGCAAGAAAGAAGAAAGTCACACTGGTTTGGGATTGTTTTCACGAAAAAATCCTCGTACAATGTGATGAGAATCGTTTAAAACAAGTCATATTGAACTTCATTAAAAATGGCATGGAAGCCATGCCTGACGGTGGGGTCATAAAAGTCATTACTGAGCTTAAAGAGGATAAAGTGCATATCTCCATAACCGACACAGGAATAGGGATGCCGCCAGATCAGCTTAAGAGATTGGGAGAGCCATTTTTCACAACGAAAAAATCCGGTAATGGGTTAGGTCTCATGATCAGCTTTAAAATAATAGAAAGCCACTTGGGAAATGTCTTTGTCGAAAGCGAGGTTAATAGGGGTACAGCCTTTAATATCGTGCTCCCTACGAAAAAAGCCTTTTCTTAGAAGGCAATGAAAAAGTTGCATGGATATAATGAAATGCGGAATTTGTGGAGTTATATGGTGGTTTAGTAGATACAGCATGGGGGAAACTGGATTTGGAAAAACAAAAGCATGCTAATATTTTTAGCTTGAAGGTATTTTACCTATTTTCATTTTTTGCAGTGGGAAGTTTAACACCGCTATTAAGCGTTTATTTAGCCAATGAGGTAGGTTTGTCTGGTATTGAAATAGGTATGATCATGTCTGTTGGACCGATAGTGATGATCGTTTTTCAACCCTTTTGGGGAATTGTCTGTGATTGGAGCGGAAAACCAGCAAAAATACTTGCAATTACATCGTTGCTTGCTGGTGTATTAGGGTTAGGTTACTTGCTGTTTGAGCACTATTTACTTATAGTATCCGTCGCAATTGCCCTGGCTATCTTTCAAAGCGCCATTATACCAGTTTCAGACAGCATCACTCTTCAATATACAACAAGAATTAAATCGAATTATGGGAAAATCCGTTTATTCGGTTCACTCGGTTATGGTGTGGCCGTGTTTGTAATGGGAAAGTTATCGGAATCCTTCATTGGTCCTTCCGTTATATTTTATGCCTTTTTCTTCGGTCTATTGATCGCAGCTAGTCTTGCTCTTCGTTTGCCTGAAGAGGCTCCTAGAGAAAAGGGAAAACTTTTCGGTGGAATGAAAGAATTGATCACCATGAAACGTTTCCTTATCTTTCTTGCTATAACGTTCTTGATTTTTGGTCCAAACCTTGCAAATAATGTATACTATGGTTTGTTTGTAGAGGCAAGAGGCGGGACATATACAGGAATTGGCATTGCGTTCTTTTTAGCTGTATTGTCGGAAATTCCATTTATGAGAATGGCAGGTACCTGGATTCATAAAATGGGCCTGCTGCCAATAACCTTATTGGCTGGAACGGCTTCATTGGTTCGCTGGGTTTTGTATTTTACGGAACCAAGTTTGGCTACCGTATATGTAACTTCGATCATTCAAGGGTTTTCACTTGGTCTATTCATTCCTGCGGCATTACAATATATTCGGGAAGTCGTCCCGGCCCGTATAACAGTTACAGCAATAACGCTCTATTCCGCCATTGGAAATGGATTGGGAAACTGGTTCAGTACCTTCAGCGGCGGGATAATCTTGGATAAATCAGGGATATACACAGTGTATTTATTTTACGGTTTACTTACACTGATTGGGATGCTGCTCACGGTATGGCTCATGAGGTTAGATAAAAACCTAAAAGTAATGAAGAAAACCACTGGTATATTAGAAAAATAATAGTATTAAATTTTTCCCTTATTGAAAGCGAGAGGCCTTTTCATCTTAAATGGTGAAGAGGTCTTTTTGGCTCGTCCATGAGAGGGAGGCCTCCAATTCGCTAATTGTCAGAATTAAATGTCATTTTCCGAATATGAAGTATAATCTAATTATAAATTAGAAAAGTTGGTCTACTAGGGATTATGGATAAGTTAGCGAAAATAAGTAAGGCAGCTGGAAACTCTTTTGCCATTTGGGTTCTCCTATTTGCTGTGTTAGCAATGATTTTTCCGGATGCATTTAAATGGATTGCTCCATACATATCCATTTTACTTGGAATAATAATGTTTGGGATGGGACTCACTCTCTCGTTTAGCGATTTTAAAGCTGTATTGAAGCAGCCGATATCCGTTTTTATCGGTGTGGCTGCACAATTCATCATCATGCCTGGTGTGGCATATCTCCTGGCAACTAGCTTGGAACTTTCACCTGAAGTGGCTGTCGGAGTGATCCTTGTTGGATGTTGTCCGGGAGGTACAGCGTCAAATGTAATGACATTTTTAGCTAAAGGAAATACGGCATTATCAGTGGCGGTCACTTCTGTATCCACTTTGCTTGCACCGTTTTTAACGCCGGCACTAACCTATTTACTTGCTAGTAAATGGCTGCCGGTTTCAGGAAAAGATATGCTATTTTCTATCTTCCAGATAGTTTTGGTCCCTATTTTATTAGGGCTCCTTGTAAAATTCATTTTTAAAGAGAAAGTAAGTCAGGGAACTAAAGCACTTCCATTGATATCCGTTGTGACAATCGTGGCAGTCGTCGCTGCAGTTGTCAGTTCAAATAAAGAAAAGATACTTGAATCAGGGCTGGCTATATTCGGGGTGGTTGTCCTGCATAATTCAATTGGATTATTACTTGGTTTTCTTGCAGCTAAAGTGTTAAAACTTCCATACGAAGATCAAAAAGCGATTTCAATTGAAGTGGGCATGCAAAACTCAGGTTTAGGTGCTGCATTAGCCACAGCTCACTTTTCGCCACTGGCGGCCGTCCCGAGCGCAATCTTCAGTGTTTGGCATAATATATCCGGTCCTTTGCTTGCGACCTACTGGTCAAAAAGAGCACACAAAATCAAAGGGAGTTCCATTGCGGGGCAGGAATCGTTGAAACAGTAATACAAAAAAAGGCAGAATGGGACAAATAAATCCCGTTCTGCCTTTTTTAATGATAGAAGTGGTAGGGTGCCGTTTAAAGAAAGATAGGATGTTAACAATCAGGAGATGGGCTACCTGGATTTTTGGTATCAAGAGCAATCAGTTTTTTATTTTTGGAAATAATATGATTTAATGGAAGGTAGAGAATGAATGGAAGGATGAGTGTTTTTGAGCAAATCAAAAGTATTGGCCGCTACCATTGTATCAGCTCTTATCGGACTGTTTTTTTTATTTTGCCTAGGATGGGCAATTATTGACCATTATGGAAAAAGGATTTCTGATATGGAAACAATAGAGGAATCCCCCATTAAAAATGATCTGCCTGATGATTTTACGGTTGTGGCGTTAGGTGATTCATTGACGCGTGGTACAGGTGATGAAACAGGCAAAGGCTACGTTGGACTTGTTGTGGAAGAGTTGGAGAGTGAATATAATAAAAAACCGCTCATCCATAACCTTGGAATTAATGGACAGGTATCTAAAGAATTGGCGCAGCAAGTGAAACAACCGGAAGTGAAGCGCCAAATCCAAGCGGCTGATGTTATTTTAGTTACGATTGGCGGTAACGATTTATTTCAAAAAGGCCAGACCCTGCTTGATTATGATAATGAAGCCACATCTGAATTGAGAAGGAATTATTTGGAGAATTTACATGGAATTTTTAAAGATATCAATAATGTCAATGATACAGCTACCATATTATTGCTTGGCCTGTATAATCCATTTATAGAGTTGGATGAGGACTTTGATACTAACCGCATCGTACGGGACTGGAATAATGAAACGGCAGAAGTCGTGGCTCTTTATAAGAATGCAATTTTCGTCCCAACATTTGATATATTTCAATTGTCGGTAAATGAGTATTTGTATTCAGATAAATTTCACCCTAATCAGAAGGGTTATCGTTTGATTGCTGATAGGGTTGCTCCTTTAATAAAATGGGAGGATGAGGATCGATGAAACAGGTGACATTGTCTGTCAAGGGCTTGAAAAAAAGGATTGGCAAAAGGGAAATTATTAAAGGAATAGACTTTGAGCTGAATGAAGGTGAGGTTTTTGGCTTTTTAGGACCGAATGGAGCCGGTAAAACGACAACGATCCGCATGTTGGTCGGTTTGATTAAGCCATCCTCCGGTTCCATCCATATATGCGGGTATGATGTTCGTCAGGAATTTACGAAGGCAATGAAGCAAATGGGCTGCATTGTTGAAAATCCAGAGTTATATCCATTTTTGAGCGGGTGGAATAATTTGCTCCACTTTGCAAGAATGTTACCTGAAGTTGATGAAAAAAGAATGATCGAGGTTGTAGAACTCGTCGGTCTGCAAGCGAGAATTCATGATAAAGTGAAGACCTATTCCTTAGGTATGAGGCAGCGTCTAGGAATCGCGCAGGCAATGCTTAATAGTCCTAAGCTGTTGATTTTGGATGAACCCACTAACGGTCTAGATCCTGCTGGAATCCGTGAAATGCGGCAATTCATTAGAAAGTTGGCTGAAGAAGAAGGCATGAGTGTTCTAGTTTCTTCACACTTATTAGGTGAAATACAACAACTTTGTGACCGCGTCGCAATTATTAAAAGTGGGGAAATTATCAAAACGGATACAGTGGAACGCCTATTATCCACGCAAGAACGGATGATTTGGAGGGTAGAACCTTTACAAAAGGGAGTGGAAATCCTTAGCGGTTTTACCGATATTACCTTAGATCAAAAATATATCATCACAGCTTATGATGAATTCGAAACCCCCGAATGGAATGCTGCACTTAACCAAGCAGGGGTGAAGGTACATGAAATGAACCGAAAGCTTCCGGGACTGGAAGAGTTATTTTTACAAGTGACCGGTGTCGGAGGTGGAAGTATTGAATAACTTGATCCAAAATGAAATGATGAAGTTGTTGGCAAAGAAACGGTTAATCATAATAGGTATCATCGTCGGAATTTTAGTGTTGATGTTCACGTATGCACAATACAAACAAGTGGAAGAGCAGCGGGAGAAGCTGGGAACTGATGATTGGCGTGCAGCTCTTCAGCAGCAGATCATTGATACTCAAAATCGGTTGGGCTCAAATAGGATGTTGGATGAGTGGCGTGAACAGCTGGAAGTAAGTCTGAAACAGCAGCAATATTACCTGGATCATGACATTAACCCCACAGAGCCAGGAGCCGCTACTTTTACTCGCATGTTTTTGGAAAATGCAATTGATTTGTTCATTCCGCTGTTGATCATGATAGTGGCAAGTGATTTGGTTTCTTCCGAAAATAGTCAAGGCACGATCAAGCTTCTGCTGACACGGCCAGTTGAGCGCTGGAAAATTTTATTGAGCAAATATGTAACATTAATTTTGTCAGTTTCGATTATCGTGGCGATGACAGCCTTTTTGGCGTATTTTTTATCAGGGATCGTTTTTGGGTATCAAGGTTGGGGGGCACCTGTAATAACCGGATTCGAATTAAAGGGTGCTGATGTGGATGTCAGTCAAGTAAGGCTAGTGGAACAATGGAAATTCCTTTTGATGGATTTGGGGCTTGTCTGGCTGGTTGCGGTAGTGGTAGGTACCCTTTCTTTCATGCTTTCGGTTTTGGTGCGAAGCACCCCTGCAGGCATGGGCATTATGCTGGCTGCATTGATTTCCGGAGTTATATTGAACAATATGGTTTCGTCATGGGAGTCAGCGAAATATTTCTTTATGGTGAATTTGAAATTGACCGCCTATATTAGCGGCACGGCTCCTCCGATAGAAGGGATGACCTTATTATCCTCCGTCATTACATTGCTCGTTTGGTGGGTGCTTGCTTTACTTATTTCTTTTACAGTTTTTACACGCAGGGATGTTTACTGAAAGACAGCCTATATAAATTATAGGTTGTTTTTTATTTTCTTTTACAGGGTATCCTTAAAAAAACAGTAAGTTTTATTAGGAGGTCTATAATGGATGATAATCATTTGAATGAAAAATTTCTGCCAATGACTTCAGTTTCCAGTGGCGATGTTCAGATTGTAAAAGAGGATATATACTGTCTGCCTGTACAAATTGTTAATGTAATTTTTATAGGGTCCCCAAAAGATGAAAAATGGGTATTGATAGATGCAGGAATGCCACGTTCAGCAGAGATGATAAAGAGAGCTGCCGAAGAAATATACGGACCACATCATCCACCTGCGGCCATTATTTTGACACATGGACATTTCGATCATGTTGGTGCATTGATTGAGTTAATGGAATATTGGGAAGCTCCTGTTTATGCCCACATTAAAGAAATGCCTTATTTAACGGGACAGGAAAATTATCCTGAGCCAGATTATACTGTCGAAGGGGGGATGGTTGCTAAGATTTCTTGGATGTTTCCGAATGAGGGAATCAACCTGGATGAAAAAGTTCAACCCCTGCCTGATGATCACAGTGTTCCCGAGCTTGGCGATTGGAAATGGGTCCACACCCCGGGCCATTCAAAAGGACATATTTCACTATTTCGGGAAAGTGACCGAAGTCTGATAGCTGGAGATGCTTTTGTGAATGTCAGGCAAGATTCACTATACAAGGTTATCACTCAGGAGAAAGAAATAGCAGGGCCGCCACGGTATTTGACAACCGATTGGGAGTCTGCCAAGGAATCTGTAAGGTTATTGGATAGTCTGAATCCTGCTGTAGCCGTAACGGGGCATGGGTTTCCTATTGAAGGGGAAGAATTGGAAAGGGGATTATCAAAGTTGGCAAAGGAATTCGATTCTTTAGCTAAACCGGATCATGGGAAATATGTGGAATGAAATGTGTTAGGGTTTGATGAATAATTTCTGTTGAGCAGTCAACAATAAACAAGCAACTAATGAAAAATGGAGGTAATATCTGTGACTACATTAAGAGATATTATGACAAAAGACGTGGATTGTTGCACTGTGGAAGATAATATATATGAAGCAGCAGTCAAAATGAAGGATGATGATGTTGGAGTCATTCCTGTATTGGAGAATAACAAATTAATTGGTGTCATTACAGACAGGGATATCGTTATCCGCTGTGTTGCCGAGAAAAAGCCGAATTCAACTAGAATTACTGATGTTATTTCCACGGATCTTGTAACAGGCACCCCTGATATGTCAGTGGATGAAGCTGAGGAGTTAATGGGGAATGAACAAATCAGAAGGCTTCCTATAATTGAAAATGACCAGCTGGTCGGAGTCGTAGCATTGGGTGATCTTGCTGTGCATCATCAGACAAATTCAATTGCGGGAAATGCTTTAAGTTCAATTTCCGAGGACAGAGATCAAATCCAACATTAAAAACAAAAACTCTGTTAGCGAAAGGCTAACAGAGTTTTGTTTTTAAAAATATTTATTGAACCATCCTTTTATTTCTTCTACATGTTGCAGACGCATTTTTGGAGATCCGCTTCGGGATACTTCATGAGTCTCATCTGGGAAGGAAACAAGTACCGCTTCTTTTTTTTGCCGTTTTAATCCGACAAAAAATTGCTCGCTCTGTTCAATGGGACATCGGAAATCCTTTTCACCGTGAAGTAAAAGTAAAGGGGTATTCACATTGGAAACATATTTTAAAGGTGAGTGCTGCCACAATTTTTCAGCAGAGTTAACAATATCGCCGCCTACTTCCCATTCAGTAAAATAATAGCCAATGTCGCTGACGCCATAAAAGCTAATCCAGTTACTAATGCAACGCTGAGTAACAGCGGCCTTGAAACGGTTGGTATGACCGATGATCCAATTTGTCATGAACCCGCCATAGCTGCCGCCGGATACTCCCAAATTTTCATGCTCTATAAAATCATACGTCGCTAAAACATGGTCAACGCCCGCCATTAAGTCCTGATAATCCATGCCTCCATAATCCCCTCGGCAGGCATTTACGAAGTCCTGACCATAACCCACACTCCCACGTGGGTTAGTGAACAAAATAGTATACCCTTCATTAGCCAAGATCTGAAATTCGTGAACATAGGTATTGGCATACATCATATGCGGACCGCCATGGATTTCTAAAATGAGTGGATATTTTTGATTTCCATTAAAATTGGTCGGTCTCATGATCCATCCGTGTATGGTAAGTCCATCAACAGATGGAAAAGTAATGGGTTCGGCCATGGACAAATGTTTATCCTTTAAAAAATCTTCATTAATAAAACTAATTTGTTCTTTATCCCCATTTGTAAGGTTATAAACAAAGAGATCACCGGGATGAACGGGGGTACTAATGGCCACGACCGCACGATGGCTTTCGGGATCTATAGTCAGGCCGTATATATGCTGCGGATCAAGTATAGATGGATACATGGCTCCTTCAATCGAACCATAATATACGCCAGTATTTCCATAATCGCTTATTAAAAAGTAAAAGCCTTGGCTATCGTTTGTCCATAAAATACCAGGGTCGACTGCTCCGACTTGGAAATCACCGATTGCAGAATCCCCAATTTGGACGTCCCATCCATCGGTTAAGCACTGAATGGATTGATCGAATATGGAGTATAACCAGATATTTGAAAAGGTGGCACCGGCAAATTCTTTATAATGGCCAATAAATGAAAGGTATTCACCATTTGGAGACCATTTCGGATCTTTAAAGAAACCTGTACTATCCGTTAATTTCCGTGAAGAATTCGTTTCTAGTTCCATGATGAAAATATCAGAAAAAAGTTCATCATCACTCTTTTCTGCATCCCCCCTTATGAATGCAATGTGCTGACCGTCAGGGGACCATGCATTCGGGTGATGATCAATATTATTTTCCGTTAGCAATATGGCTTCGTCATTTAAAATGTCCACGATGACAAGCTGCTGAAATAACTGATCAAAATAGCCTCTCCCATCCCATTTATACTTAATCCGGTCATATCTATGAACATCTTTGGATAAATCATTTTCCTTAACCGTATTAAGGCATTCTCCCTCTTTTAATCCTGTAGAAAGCAACAATTTGGTGGAACAAGGAGACCATATAGGTTTTGTTACACCGTTAACGAAATGGGTCAATTGGCGTGCTTCCCCTCCGATGCTCCCAATAATGTGCACTTGTTTTTTTCCAGATCTGTCCGAAATAAAGGCGATATGCTTTCCGTCGGGGGACCATGCAGGTGATGTATCTCGATTATCCCCAAACGTCCATTGCTTTGTTTCATTCGTAATCAGGCTGAACATAAACAGATTGGAAATGTATTTTTCTGTTTTTTCATCAATTCTGGTTTGGACATACACCGCCATGCTGCCATCCGGCGATAGCTTTGGATCGGTCACTGATTTCAAGTGAAATAAGTCTCTTGATGTTATACCTATTTTGTTCATCCTTTTCACCCTTTCATTCTCATTGTTATGTATTTCGCTAAAGAGAAATATAAATCCTTTAGTAAATGGTAAACGCGTAGGGTTTATTTATCAAGAAAGAATGAAATGAAAAAAATCCGGCCTTTTATCAGGACGGATTATCATGCTATATAGGCAAAGAACATAGAATTACTTATGCATATGACCTGTATGTGGACGATGCGGCGATATTTGAAAATTATGTTCTTCCATCATTTTATAATGTTTTTCAAAATGTGAAAACATTTTATCGGCTTCTTCTTTTGATAGCGCACCATATTCAACATATTTTTCGATCAACTTCTTTTTGTCTGCAAGTATTTGCTGGTGTATCTTTGCAATTTCCGATTTTTGAGCATCAGTGAATTGTACACTTTCCGGTTTTGCTTTAGTTCCATGTGCAGACGGGTAATCCATGTTAACTAAGAATAGGGAACAGGCTGTTAAACAGATGATTAAAAACTTTTTCATGGATGAACGACTCCTTCTTTTGTTTTTGCCTTTTCTATAAAGATCTGCAGAACCTTAAAAACTTGAAAGGCCTTCCTTATGGTGAATGTTTTCAATATGGAAGATTCCTCATTCATTTTTATCTTTTACAGAATTTACAGTTTTATGTAATTTTTTTGGTTTACCCACAAAAGGGTTTGTTGCAGAAAGATATGGGTAATTTAAATGTAAGCAAAACATTCTGAAGAAACTTCTTATAAAGAAAGATCCATTATGAGAAGGGAAGGAAGGGAGATTATAATGCTTTGGACAATTATTGGTGTAATAATATTATTATGGGTTCTTGGTTTAGTCTTTAAAGTGGCTGCAGGCTTTATACATATCCTGCTTATCATCGCGGTCATTCTCATTTTGGTTAAAGTTTTTAAAGGTAGGAAGCGAACGTAGATTAGATGTGAAACGAAGTCTTACGCAGAAGATTTTTATAAATAACGATTGCAAAGGGCGGCCTGGTGAAAAGGTCGCCCTTTTAATTTCCCATAGGTGTTAATCATAAGGAAGTGGCTGGCCCAACAGTCTCTTATGAATCCAAATCGCGGCTTGGGTCCCATCCCCCATCGAAATAGTGACTTGTTCGGAATGGGCAACAAGGTCACCGCCGGCCCAAACTCCTGTAATATTCGTTTCTTTAGTGCGGGGATGAATCACGACATGATTGTTTTCGTTTACATGCACACCTAATTGTAAGGCGAGGCCATTATTAAGTTTGTTCCCTTTAAACGCCGTGAATGCCTTTTCGGCTTCAATTATTTTACCAGATACTAATTGTATTGCGGTTAACTGCTGTTTGGCATCTACTAGAACCTCTTCGACTTCTTCCTCGAATACGGGAATTTGATTTTCCTTTAACTTTTCCCTATACTTTTCATCAATTTTTGATTTCAAGTGATTGACGTAAATGATATCCTTTGACCAATATAATAAAGTAAGGGCCATTCCTGCACCTGCATTTCCGCCTCCAAGGACCACGGTTTGCTTATCCATGATCTCATACCCATCACAGTCAGGGCATATATATGTGGATGTCCCAAGGGTTGTATAGATGTTTTTGATTGGAGGGATGTTATCGGTAATGCCGGTACCTAGAAATATCATTTTTGCTTGATATTCCATGCCCTTCTTTGTGTGGATAAAAAACTTGTCCCGCTTTTTTTCAAGAGATGTCACTGTATCTTCCAAAAATTCAACATCGAATTTTTCTGCGTGCTGTCTGCCCAGAGTCCTTAATTGGTGCCCGCTTACCCCATCTGGCCATCCAAGAATGTTATGGTAAGCCTTGGCTATGGAAGAACGGCCTTGAGCAGAATCAATGACAATAATATCATGTTTATATCTTCCGAGCTGAATGGCTGCCTGAATACCAGCTATACCACCACCAACAATAATGCAATCTGCTTGCTTCATGAATACACCGCCCATACAATTTTGGAATAAACCTAGTGTTATTCTAACTGTAAAAAATATACCACTTGTCGCAGGCACCTAAACAAACGCTAGATATGAAAAAGGGAAAGTCTGCCAGCTGGCGAACTTTCCTCGATTTCTCTAATGCCTATTTTATTGGTTCTGTATTGGTTCGAGCCATTCTTGTGCCCAGTTTTGAATTTCTTTCATTACCGGTGCAAGAGCCTTGCCTTTTTCAGTTAAAGAATATTCAATCCGGACTGGTGTCTCTGGATATACGTCCCTTTTTACAATACCTTCAATTTCCAAGTCCTTTAAACGTTCAGAAAGAATCCTGCCGCTGATCGGGAAGGCAGATTCAATATTACAAAACCGTTGAGGGCCATTAAGCAATTGATTGACAATCAATCCAGTCCAGCGTTTACTCAAGATTTGCATTCCTTTTTCAAATCGTGGACAAAGTGTCGTATTATTCATCATATCACCCCATTATTTTTATATTATAATGCATTTACCTCTTATGTAACAACTTTACCGAATATTATTTAGTTACTAGAGATGTTATAGTATAAGAAATTTATGAACTTACTTTAAGTATCATGAATAAAATTTTCGCCTCAGAATTGCCACATTTTAAAAGAAATGCTCTTTTAAAAATGTGTTCCTTTAGAGATACTATGAAAAATATGTTACTTTATTATTGAAGTCAAAGAGTTGCAAATGGAAGGATCCGTGGGAAAGATGAGTGATTTACTGCAAGAGGCCGTATCCTTTATCAGGACAAGTTACCCGGAATTATTGAAAACGAAAGAGGACATAAATGGCAGGATCGAACAAATCAAAAAGGAAATAAATGAAACAGGCAGATATGAACATACATATGAAGAATTGGTTTATGGTGCTAAATTAGCTTGGCGTAATAGTAATCGTTGCATCGGGCGCTTTTTTTGGGAGTCGCTGAGGGTGATTGATAAAAGGATGATTCAAAGCGAGGAAGAAATAGTATCGGCTCTCTTTGAGCATATCGAATACGCTACGAATGATGGAAACATCAGGCCTTTGATTACAATCTTCAAACAGAAAGATCATGATGTAAAAGTGGATATTTGGAATCATCAGCTTATTCGTTATGCAGGATATGAGACAGAGCATGGTGTAATTGGTGATTCAAGTTCAATAGAATTCACAAAGCAATGCATGGCATTAGGATGGGAAGGGAAATTTGGACCTTTCGATCTTTTACCCCTTGTAGTCCAGTTGGACGGAAAAACCCCTGACTTTCATGAAATTCCTGAAAGTCTAGTTAAGGAAGTTCCAATCACCCACCCTGAGTTTACATGGTTTCAAGATCTTCAAATCAAATGGTATGCAGTTCCAATCATATCTGGTATGAGGCTAGAAATTGGCGGTATTACTTATTCAGCTGCACCATTTAATGGGTGGTACATGGGAACGGAGATTGGCGGCAGAAACCTTGCTGATGAAGATCGCTACAATATGCTTCCAGCAATAGGGGAGAGGATGGGCTTGGATATTAAACGTGATTCGAATTTATGGAAAGATCGAGCCTTGATCGAACTGAATGATGCAGTCCTTCATTCGTTTAAAAAACATGGAGTCAGCATTGTTGATCACCATACGGCAGCAAAACAATTCAAGAAATTCGAAGAAAAGGAAACTTCATGTGACCGAAAAGTAACGGGTGACTGGACCTGGTTAATTCCACCGGTGTCTCCAGCTACGACACACGTATTTCATCAGCCGTATAACAATGAAATAATGAAACCTAATTTCTTTTATCAAAAGCCTCCATACAAATAAAGGTTTACATCAACGGGCATTGGGTATATATATATTAATCCAATATTAAGGGGGAAGGTAATGATGGCATTAGGAAGAAACGTAGTATTACTAGGAGTCGGAGTTGCCGGAGTCTCATTTTTTTCAAATAAAACGAACAGAGGAAAAGTGAAGGACATGTGGTCCAATGCAAAAGATAAAACATTAAGTTTTTGGAATAGGAAGGCTTCAGAGCTGGACCCTGTAATTGAAAAGGCAGGTCACCCCGATCCATATGATCATGAAGATAATAAAATGGTAGATGAAGGCGCCATGTATGGTGTTCACTATTATAATAATGCTAAGCATGGATAACGTAATAAAAAATCGCTTGGAGATTCTAAGCGATTTTTTATGGCTTTATTTGATCTTTTTTTAAATCGTTAAATTCAGATGATTGCGAATTTTAAACAGGGTGTTCAAGGTGGTAAATTCGTTATTGTGCTTTAAAAGAATAAGGATTAAGATTAAAGAATCGAAAGGAAGTGGATACGAGTGAGCAGCAGTTCTTATGATCCTGAACCCAGTAAGCAAGAGGAAGCCAATATGATGCTAGAAGTCGAGACTGTTATTCTCCCTGAGTATCTGCTCGAAGAAGGTAAATAAGGCTTTCTCTATAGAAGAGGAGGTCATCAAATGATTGAAATCTACAAGACGAATGAAAACCGGCACCTAAACAATATCGAGGAAATGACAAAAGGTTCCTGGGTGAATATTGTCGCGCCGACAGAAGCCGAAATAGATTATATATGCACGACTTTGAAGTTACCGATTAATTTCATGAAAGATCCGCTGGACGATGAGGAAAGGCCCCGCATAGAAAAAGAAGATGATAATGTTTTAATTATTGTCGACTTCCCATATTTGACTCGGGACGAAGCCGATTTACCCATCTTTGAAACGATTCCCATAGGGATGATCTTTACCAAAGACTGTTTTATTACAGTATCTTTGAAAGAAACCCCAATTTTAGCGAATTTCAAAAACAATAAGATTAAAGGATTTTTCACCAATAAGAAAACAAGGTTTGCTTTACAAATATTATTTGAAATTTCATCCTATTATTTACGGTACCTTAAACAGATTAACAAGATGACTAATGAAGCGGAACGTGAATTGCATCAGTCAATGAAAAATAAAGAACTATATACTTTTTTGGCTTTGGAAAAAAGCCTGGTTTATTTTACTACATCATTGAAATCCAATCGGGTAGTACTTGATAAGATCCTCCGTTTTAATTATTTGAAAATGTATGAAGAAGATAAAGAATTGCTTGAGGACGTAATCATCGAAAATGCACAGGCAATCGAAATGGCAGAAGTGTATCTCTCGATTTTAAGCGGGATGATGGATGCATTCGCTTCGATTATTTCGAATAATGTCAATAATGCCATGAAGTTCCTAACCTCAGTGACAATTATTTTAACGCTTCCGACGATGGTGGCAAGTTTTTACGGAATGAATGTGGAACTGCCATTTGAACATAATCAGTTGGCTTTCATCTTTACATTATTAATTGCCATCACTTTAGCGGGGACGACGGCATTCATTTTTTGGAAGAAGAAATATTTTTAAGAGAAACCGGCTTATAAAGCCGGTTTTGTTTTATTCCTCAAAAAAATCAGAAAATCCATCACTGTTGATTCGATCGGAATAGGGGTTCTCATCATTTACATTCTTTGCATCCAAATTTGTTTTGATGACTAAACGGGGACTCTGTGATGGTTCCCTGATGATACGGTCGTTCAGCTCTTTAAAATCCGGTGCATTCTTATTGCCGGGTTTGTTTGGTTCCAATAAAACCACCTCCATTAGTATCTTTGCAATAAATGATGTGGTGTATTCATGAATATTCTTTGGTTTGGGAAAGATAAAGGAATGAGGAGGAGATCATGATGACCAAATGGAACGAACAAGCCGCTCCCAATAATAATTTAAAGGCAAGTGATTTTAACCAGGATGAAGCAGAAAAAGCAAAAGTGGGTTCAAAAACCATTGATGGGGATCAATTGAATGATTTAAAAATCCAACGGGAAATCAGGAAACAAAATATATAAGAAAAGAGCTTCCTGGGTGCGGTACAATTAACATGGATTATGCAGTGGAAAAACGCTTGGCGGTTAAACCAAGCGTTTTTTGTCCAAAATGAAAGCGGAATTCCATGATGGGATTCATTTTGATCATGAACGCTTTTGCTTTTTAAGTGAAGATGGTTGAGTGAAGGACCCGGTTTCTTTTGTAGTGGTACCTTGCCCCTCAACCTGAGAAGAACCTAAACGGGTTTGTGATGCATCTTTCTTGTGTTTTCCATTCATGTTTATCACCTCGATATTACTTTCCCTATTTCCTTTGCATCCTATACATATATTGAAGGTGAAAAGGACAGGTTAGAAAGAAGAGGAGGTGTGTGTTGATGTCAAAAATCGGTGTTGAAGAATCATTAACGAATATTCAGGAAGCACTTCGTGAAAAAGGTTTTGATGTTGTGGAGATTAAACATGAAGCTGACGCAAAAAACGTGGATTGTTGTGTGGTAACAGGATTGGATACTAATGTGATGGGAATTAGTGATACTTCATTAAAAGCGTCTATCATTGAGGCAAATGGTTTATCGGCTGATGAAGTGTGCCGCGAGGTTGAAAATAAAGTGAACGCAATTCAATAGTTCAAAAAGTGCCTAACCTTTATCGGTTTAGGCACTTTTTTTCTGTTCAAGGATGTTGTGCAATGGAAATTACAGCGTTCAATTCCACAGCTACATTACCTTTGATCGCTCTTGAAATCATACAAGAAGCGTCAGCTTTTTCAGCAAGCTTTCTTGCCTTTTCAGCCGCTTTTTCAGATGTATCCGGTGCTAATACAAGTGTAGGGCGATGAATGATCTTCTTGTAGGTGAATACACCATTCGTAACATCCACTATGGCTTCCGATTGCATGGTCAAGCTGGCCTTTTTTATATGGGCTCGCTCTAACATGGCAGCAAAGGTAATGATATAGCAAGTCGAGGCCGCTCCAAGCAGCATTTCATCGGGATTTGTGCCGATCCCTGGTCCCTCCATTTCCGTAGGGATACTTATCTGTGTTTGAAGATTCCCTGATTGAATAATGCCGATATCATTTCTACCGCCGGGCCATTCTGCTGTTAAATGAAAGTGATGTATGGTCATTTTAAAACCTCCTTACTATTCTCTAGTGTAAACGATTAAATAGGTCAAGTATTCGATTTTGCTCAATCGGCCGAATAAAGTGCCCGTTCGGTCAATTATCACCGATTGGGACATAAAAACCTGCCGAATAATCTAAAGGAATCGGCCCATTAAAGGTTTGGTAAAACAAAAGGCAGAGGCATTAGGCTATTTTAAGCACAATATTGGATAGGCTTTTCTATAATGATATAGATAGTTCTATATAAATAATAATTCATTACGGAAGGGCTGAAAAGTTGACTACATTGAGCAATATGTTCGATTTGACTAATAAAACGGCAATCATTACCGGAGGCGGAAGAGGATTGGGCAAACAGATTGCTATGGCTTTGGGGGAGGCTGGCGCTAATATAGCCATTGCTTCACGAAATCTTCCTGTATGTAAGGAAGTATGTGAACACTTGCAATCAATGGGTGTTAATGCCATTGCCTTTGAATGTGATATAACGAATGAGAGTGACATTGATCTTGTGGTAAAGGAAACGGTTGCTCAATTCGGTACGATTGATATTCTTGTCAATAATAGCGGCACGTCCTGGTCAGGTCCATTTGTGGATCTTCCCAAGGATAAGTGGGAAAAAGTATTGAATGTAAATGTTACAGGTACATTCTTGTTTTCACAGGCTGTAGCGAAGGTTATGATGCAGCAAAATTCCGGAAAAATCATTAATATCGCATCCGTGACAGGTCTTGGCGGTACGTTTCCTGAGGTATTGGATACCATAGCTTATAACACCAGTAAGGGTGCCGTCATTACAATGACTAAAGATTTAGGAGTTAAACTTGCTAGATACGGCATCCAGGTCAATGCGATAGCACCTGGATTTTTCCCGACCAAAATCACAAAGGGAATTCTTGAGAAATCCAATTATGACATATTAGGTAATACTCCGGCTCGCAGGTTTGGCAATGAAGATGATTTAAAGGGAGCCGCCGTATTTTTAGCCTCACAGGCTTCTGACTATATGGTTGGTCATATTTTGATCGTTGACGGGGGAACATCGGCATTAGTATAAATGGAGGAGAAAGGAAGGAAAGATATATATGGCTAAGGATTCAAATTTTTATAAAGGGCTTAAACTACTAGGAGCACAAAAAGAGCAAGAGCTGAATCACAAAATTCAAAATCTGCTGAATAACCGGGAATTAATTGAAGCAGTAAGCGACAATGCACAATTGCAGATTCCAAAAATAAATAGGATGCAGGAAGCCTCAGAAAGATTGTCCATCATCATGAATTACCCAACAAAAAAAGATGTAGCGAGTCTTGCAAAATTAGTCATCCAGCTCGAAGAAAAAATTGATAGGTTAGAAGAGTTACTTATGGATAGGGACGGGAATTTCACCGGGAATTCTTCATTTCGTAATAAACGGAATGCTTATTCATCGCGTAAAAAGTTAAAGAAATCAAGTTGGGAATCCAATGAAATAGAAGGGAGTAAAAAAAGGTTAGCGGATTTTATGAATGAGTCCTTATTATTAAGTGCACAGTTGCCTAAATTCGATTCATTTGGACAGGGGAATTCAAATGTCTAAACGGAAAGTGCCGAAAAATCAGTCCGAACCCATATCTAAATGGAAACATTTTTTGGATATTCCCAATCAGCCTATGCCTGAAATCGGTCTGACGTCGAAAAAAGAGGTGTGGAAAAAAAACAAATCAACGCTCTGGTATTATCCTTCTGCACAAAAAAAATATGATGTGCCGGTTTTTCTTATATATTCACTAATCAATACTCCATTGATTCTTGATTTGTCCCCAGGGAATAGTTTAATAGAATCTTTTGTAAATGAAGGTTTTGATGTATATTTGCTTGATTTCGGAAGCCCGGGTTTTGAAGATGGCGAGATATCGATCGAAGATTATATCGTCGATTATATTCAAAAAGGAGTGCAGCGTGCATTACGTCACTCTGGAGCATCAGAAATTACAGTTATGGGGTTTTGTCTCGGCGGTACGTTAGCAGCAATATATGCTGCCATTGCCGACGAGCCGATCAAGAATTTGATCCTCTCCGTTACACCGGTAGATTTCAGCGCCTCAGAATTTTTTGATCAATGGCAGGAAGCATTAAAAGAAGGGACCGTTGATTTTGACGAGACGATCGATATTTATCAAACGATCCCAGCGAGTGCAGTTAAATATGGAATCCGTTTAATTACATCTCCTATATATATATCACCCTATTTATCTTTATTGAATAAAGCGGATGATGTTGAATACGTTCAAAATTGGCGCCGTTTCAACGCGTGGGCCAATGGGCATGTGCCATTATCCGGAGCAGCTGCAAAACAAATAACGAAGGATCTTTTGATGAAAAATCGCTTGGTTAATGGTGGTTTTAAGGTTAGGGGGAAAAAGGCGAAGCTTTCGAAAATTGATGCTAGTGTTTTGGTCATAGCAAATAAGTATGATCGTTTGGTCCCTCAGGAGATGATTTATCCGGTAATGGAGCATCTAACATGTAAGGATAAGACATACAGCCTACTGAAAAGTGGACATGCATCCAAACAATATTCAGGTAAACTCCCATATTATTTGAAGGAATGGCTACCGGGGCGTTCTTCACCAATTAAATAAGTTACTGGGGGAAGTGAAATGTACGTATTGAACGACAGTGAGTATATTAAAATCATGCTGGTTTTGGCGTATTTAGGCTTTGCATCACTGATATTTTCAAAATTCCTTGCAACATTACCGGATTATTAAAGTGAAATAAATGAAAGGGCTGGCTCGGCATATAGAGCCAGCCCGTTATTGTATTATCGATAATATTTTACCCGTTCTTCAAGAGGTGAGAATTCTTTATCCCCAGGTTCTGCAGTGGGTTTTCCAAAGGGCATATGTGCGATGAGTTTCCAATCCCGAGGAATATCCCATGCCTTCTTCACTTCTTCATCGATTAAGGGATTATAATGCTGAAGGCTTGCACAAAACCCCTCGATTTCCAATGAAGTCCATACGCAAATTGTAAAATGCCAGATGAATGGTTCGACCAAATCGGAAAGTTATCGGCATACGTTTTGAATTGTTCTTGAAGCCCATCAATAATGGCTTGGTCTTAAAAGAATAAAACCATACCATAACCATTTTTAAATGACTTCATTTTTTCTACCGTTTTTCCAAAATCTTTGTCCCCGGCGGTTTTTCGTAATGTTCCCTCGTGATATCCCATAATTGGTCGTGGCTTTGACCAATTAAAACAATCACTCTTGCACTTTGGGAGTCGAAAGCGGAAGGGGAATGTTGAACGGCATGATCGATAACTTCTTTAATCCTTTTATCAGATACAACACTTACCTTGCTAAGGGAATAATAAGAGCGCCTATCTTCAATTGAGCATAAAAAATCTGTAGCCATATCACACCTCCATTAATTATACCGACTTATTTTGACCTGGTTTTAATATTTTATTATAAGTGAATGCGGGTGAAATATTTAAATGAAAGAAAGGTTGACAAATAAATCACTATCATTTATCTTTAAATCAAGATATTTTTATTAAAAGTAATTTACCTCTAGTTAAATATCTCGAATTCAAGATATTATTTGCGGATAATTCATCTCCGTAAGGGGAGATTTATAAAGATAGGAGTGGTACAGATGGAATTAAAAGGATTACATCATGTTTCAGCGATTACAGCTAAAGCGGGAAACAACTTTGAATTCTATACGAAAGTGTTAGGGATGCGATTAATCAAAAAAACGGTGAATCAAGATGATGTTCGTGTGTATCACTTATTTTATGGAGACCAAATTGGGTCTCCTGGTACAGAACTGACGTTTTTTGAAATTCCCAATGCCGCCCGCACTCACGAAGGAAACAATAGCATTTCAGAAATTTCTTTAAGGGTTAGGGATGATAGAGCACTTGAATATTGGAAAAAACGGTTTGTAGAATGCAATGTTGAGCATGATGAAATATCGACCCGTTTTAAAAGAAAGGTGCTTTCTTTTAAAGATCCTGAGGGGCAAAGGCTTCTTCTGGTTTCCGATCAGGGTAGTAACGGAATTCAAGCAGGTGTACCATGGGATGGAAGCCCGGTACCGCAAGAGTTTTCCATCATTGGATTAGGACCAGTAAAACTCACTGTACCCAATATTGACCAGACACAAAGCGTTCTAACGGAGGTGTTGGGGTTCCGGAAATCAGGAACATACCCATCTTCTTTAAGGGGGCAAAATCCGATTGTCGTTTACGAGACAGGTGAAGGTGGAACAGGAGCGGAAATCCATATTGAAGAAAGGAAGGACATCCCTCGAGAACGATTGGGGAGGGGCGGAGTACACCATGTTGCCTTTCGGGTGGATAATGAAGGGGAACTGAGAAAATGGATAGAAAAAATTAGTGAATCGAATTTTGTGAACTCGGGTTATGTAGACCGCTTTTATTTTCGTTCCCTCTATTTCAGGGAGCCGAATGGCATCTTATTTGAACTAGCGACAGATGGACCTGGTTTTACAGTGGATGAAGCAGAGCAGCACCTAGGTGAAAACCTTGCCTTACCACCTTTTTTAGGATCGAAAAGACAGGATATTGAATCGAATTTAAAACCACTAAATACAAAATCAACAAATTAATCAACCGGGAAAGGAAGTAATCGGCATGCAAAAGAAAACCGCGGGAATACATCATATAACAGCAATTGTAGGCAATCCTCAAGAGAATGTGGATTTTTATGCTGGAGTATTGGGAATGCGCATGGTGAAGAAAACCGTCAATTTTGATGACCCAGGAACCTATCATTTATATTTTGGGGATGAATCAGGTTCACCAGGGACCATCATCACTTTCTTTCCTTGGCCAGCGGCATACCAAGGGAAAATTGGCTCTGGACAAGTGGGGATTACAACATATGCGGTTCCGGAAGGTTCAATGGATTTCTGGGAAATGCGGTTGAACAGGTTTAATATAGTATTCGAGAAAGTTTCACGTTTTGGAGAGGAATATCTGGAATTTCAAGATCCCCATGGTTTGCAACTTGAACTGGTTGAGCGTAAAGAAGGGAAAAATAGCGAGTGGTCATTCGGCGGTGTACCAGCTTCCAAGGCGGTCAAGGGATTCGGCGGTGCCGTATTATTGACGTCAAAACCGATCAAAACGATGGAACTATTAGAGAAAGTGATGGGCTTGCAAAAAATTGGGGAAGAGGGCGATTACATCCGCTTCAAATCCACATCGGACATCGGAAATTTGATAGATGTTAAAAAAACGGTTTTGCCAAATGGGAACATCGGAGTGGGAACTGTCCATCATCTTGCATGGCGTGCCATCGATAATGAAGATCATAAAGAATGGAGGGAGCATATCGCCAACCATGGCTATGGTGTGACACCCTTTACAGACCGTCAATACTTCGATGCCATTTATTTCAGGGAAGATGGAGGCATACTTTTTGAAGTTGCCACAGATCCACCTGGCTTCGCTCATGATGAAACGAAGGAAACGATGGGTAGTAAATTAATGCTGCCGCCATGGCTGGAAGAAAAAAGGGGAATCATGGAGAAAACGTTACTGCCGGCAGTGCCGAGAGTACTGGAGGAGGATAAATGATGAAGCATATTTTTCAAAAAGGAAGTAATCCAGAAGCGCCATTGCTTTTGCTTTTACATGGCACTGGAGGAACGGAAACAGATCTCTTGCCATTAGCGGAAATGGTTTCACCGGGATCATCCGTATTGAGCGTACGGGGAAATGTACTTGAAAACGGAATGCCTCGTTTTTTCCGCCGGTTATCCGAAGGGGTTTTTGATGAAGAAGATTTGATCTTTCGTACGAAGGAGCTTTATGACTTCTTGGAATCAGCGTCCAAAAAATATGACTTCGACCGTGAAAGAGTGGTAGCATTAGGTTATTCCAATGGTGCAAATATAGCGGCAAGTTTGCTGTTCCATTTCGAAGTGGCATTACAAGGAGCGATTCTTCATCATCCCATGGTGCCTAGAAGAGGGATTGCTTTGCCGTCCCTTTCGGATATACCTGTATTTATTGCTGCAGGTAAAAACGATCCGATTTGCCCGGCAGCAGAAACTGATGAACTTAATCAACTTTTACTGCAAGCTGGTGCTACAGTGGATGTTCAATGGGAAAATTACGGTCATCAGTTAACACGTTCAGAGGTTGAGGCAGCGGGTTCATGGTTTCAAAAGAACTTTTTATAAGAATGAGAGGGAATGAAGATGATTTCTGTTAATCCTGAAAGTCTTACTGAACGGGATAATTATAAGTTTTTGACTGGAAGCATTATACCGAGACCTATAGCCTTGGTTACGACACAATCCGAAACCGGTACAATCAATATAGCGCCGTTCAGCTTTTTTAACATAGTCAGTTCAAATCCTCCAATGATTTCCATTTCTGTTCAACGGAAAGAAGGAGTTTCAAAGGACACGGCTCGAAATGCAATTCAAACAGGTGAATTCGTTGTTCATATCACTGATGAGAATAATGTAGCTGATGCAAATCGAACGGCGAAGGAACTCCCATCTGACGAAAGTGAATTGGGTCTTACCAATTTCACGCCAGCTGTCAGTGATAAGGTATCCGTACCAGGATTGCAAGAAGCAAAGGTACGCTTTGAGTGCATATTAGAGCATGCGATACCATTGGCAGGTTCCCAGAATAAACCCGGTTGTGATTTATTGATAGGGAAAATTGTCTGCTATCATATAGAGCAAGATATTTACCATAATGGCCGAATTGACCAGAATGGGCTAAAACCTGTCGCAAGATTAGCGGGTCATACTTATACAAAACTAGGAGAATTATTTGAATTGGAACGTCCTTAAGAATTGTGGCGACACCTTTAAAAAGATGTCGTCTTTTTTTTATATCTTCCGTTATCTCCAAGTCTTGAGCGACTTGCCCGCAAAAAAGCAAGTCTTTACAATCCAAAACAAATACTTGACAATTTTTTCATAGATTGATAAAGTAATAAAAAAATAAATTTCTTATCCAGAGAGGTGGAGGGACTGGCCCTATGAAACCTCAGCAACAGGTCTGCTACGACACTGTGCTAATTCCAGGGGGTGAAACCCTGATAGATGAGACCCTACGTTTTTATTTGTCAGTAACGCACTCTTATTAGAGTGCGTTTTCGTTTTTTCTGGATGCAGGATGAAGGGGAGTATGAATGGAGAACAAAAGGAAGCATGAATTTCAACGGGAAATGAAAGCACGGCATTTAATCATGCTATCGCTTGGGGGGGTGATTGGAACTGGTTTATTCTTAAGTACGGGTTATACGATTCAACAGGCTGGCCCGTTTGGCACTATCCTTTCGTATCTGATAGGGGCACTAGTGGTTTATCTGGTCATGCTATGTTTAGGTGAACTGGCAGTACATATGCCCGAGACAGGTGCGTTTCATAGCTATGCAGCCAAATACATTGGACCTGGGACAGGGTATACAGTAGCCTGGTTGTATTGGCTAACTTGGACTGTTGCACTAGGTTCGGAATTCACGGCCGCTGGATTGTTGATGCAGAGATGGTATCCATCAATCAATGTCTGGATTTGGAGTGCTCTATTTGCCATTTTGGTTTTTGTATTAAATGCACTGACTGTCAAGTTTTTCGCTGAATCTGAATTTTGGTTTGCGTCAATAAAGGTAATTGCGATCGTGATATTTATTATTTTGGGAGTTGCTGCAATGGTAGGTTATATTCCAATGACTAACTCTCAATCAGCACCGCTATTTTCCAATTTTATAAGTGCAGGTTTATTTCCTAATGGTGCTTTTGCCATTATCATGACGATGCTTGCAGTGAATTTTGCATTTTCTGGAACTGAATTAATCGGAATTGCAGCTGGAGAAACTGTGAATCCAGAAAAAACGATACCAAAGGCAATTCGTCTGACATTGTGGAGATTGATTATCTTTTTTGTAGGAACCATCGTTGTATTATCCGCATTATTGCCTATTTCGGATGCAGGCGTATTAGAAAGCCCCTTTGTGGCCGTTCTTGAACGAATTGGAGTGCCGTATGCAGCGGATATTATGAACTTTGTTATTTTAACTGCCATTTTGTCTGCTGCAAACTCAGGTCTATATGCCTCTTCCAGAATGCTTTGGTCACTTGCAGATAAGAAAACCATATCACCAATATTCGCAATATTAACAAAACGAGGTGTTCCGATATATTCAGTCATTTTTAGTATGTTGGGCGGTGGTTTAGCCCTGTTCTCTAGTGTTATTGCACCGGATACTGTGTATATAGTGCTTGTGTCCATTTCGGGTCTGGCCGTGGTTGTAGTTTGGATGAGTATTAGCGCTTCACAGTTCCTATTTCGGAGACGATTTATAAAAGAAGGAAATTCAGTAAATGACTTGGCTTATCGTACACCATTATATCCGCTTGTACCAATCATTTCTTTCATGCTTTGTCTTTCTTCTTGTATAGGAATTGCATTTGATCCTACACAACGGATTGCGCTTTATTGTGGTATTCCATTTATTTTGTTTTGCTATGGAAGTTATTATGTAACACAAACTTCAAAGAAAAGAGGCGTAGATCTTGAAGAATAAAATTAACCCAATTGACGCTATTTTACGAGAACATTCAGTCATGATTCTGGACGGGGCTTTAGCTACAGAGCTTGAGCGGTATGGGTGTGATTTGGACGATCCGCTGTGGTCTGCCCGTGTATTGCTTGAAAATCCAGAGGTGATTTATCGGGTTCACACTGACTATTTCCGTGCAGGAGCGGACTGTGCGATAACTGCAAGCTACCAAGCTACTGTTGAAGGTTTCTCCTTGCGTGGAATACAAGAAAAAGAGGCCCTGAAGTTAATTCAGAAAACGGTGTTTCTCGCAAGAAGAGCGAGAGATGATTTTTGGAAGGAAGAGACGCAAACGAATAGACCTAAGCCATTGGTTTCTGCATCAGTAGGACCCTATGGGGCTTACCTCGCTGATGGTTCAGAATATGTAGGAAACTATGGTGTTTCAGATGAAACTTTAGCAGAATTTCATCGAATAAGAATATCAGCTTTGATTGAAGCAGGTGCTGACCTTATAGCATTTGAAACGATTCCATCCCTGCAAGAAGCAAAAGTATTGAATTCATTATTGAAAGATTATCCAGAAGTATATGCTTGGCTATCCTTTTCTTTGAAAAATGAGAAAGCAATAAGTGACGGTACATTGCTGGAGGATTGTGCAAAGTTCTTTGAGGACAGTGAGCAAATTGCTGCGATCGGTATTAACTGTGCACCAGTATCAGTTGTCACGGACGCCATCAAGGTGTTAAGTGCGAACACAAAAAAACCAATTATAGTTTATCCGAATTCTGGTGAAACCTATGATCCACAAACTAAAACATGGCATGGTCAAGAATCATGTAACACGCTCGAACCAAAATCTGAAGAATGGCACCATGCTGGGGCACGTTTAATCGGAGGATGCTGCAGAACGGCACCTCATCATATTGAAGAGATTTCAAGAAAGTGGCGACCTTCCGAAGTGGTATCCTCATAGCTTTATTCCTATATCAACTATTTTTAATAATCATTATATAAAAAACAAGGCTTTGTTAAGTAGTATTGTTGTTTTTTAGCTATAAAATATGGGAACGTCCGATTTGGACGTTCCCGTTCTTATTGCATTAAAGCCTACTATAATGGAATAACGGTAAAGCTAATGAAACTTTTTTAAAAGCTGCGTTTCTCTGGCCAAGCTCCTTGCATTTTACTAAGGAATACAATTTGCCCAATATGATATGCGTCGTGCATTGCTAAACTCTTCAGTTCAAGCACTAATGAATTATCACCTGGAATCTGTCTATACAAATCTTCATGTTCTGATTTTTCTAGTATTTTTCCAAGTTCACGATGAACATAAAAGTATTCTTGTTTTGTTTCCTTCCAATTTTCTAACGTCTCAGTTGGTAATCGAAATGTAGAGTCATTATTTTCTGCCTGTGGTTCATTCGCTGTTTCACCAAGAAATCGCATCAGATATCTCTTTTCAAAGAAAAGTAAATGACAAACTAATTCCCAAATGGAATTCATTGCCCCATCAGCTGGTTTCCAAATTGCCTGTTCAAAAGTGATGTCCTCTAGCACTTTTTCTAGTGGTGGAAACCAGTCTTCTTCATCTAAGCAGCTTGCCCATTGTTGTAACAAAAGTGTCTTTACATCCATTCCCTATTCCCTCCAATTTAATCCCTTTAATAGATATTCCCTTTGGTCAAAATTCATTTGCGGCGTGTTGTAGATAGCTCACTAATTAAGGTGTCATGTCAATTCCTTGTTCAATTAAACTGGCCCAATAACGGAACAATGAACGTTCTGTTATTTGGAAAATTCTGATAACCTTAGTTTATCATAAGTTGTGTTAACTGAGAAAGAACAACTGTCTAAAACCAATTTGGTTATCGTAAAGTTATCTTTTATATGTTTGATGGTGTCTAAGAATTGGAACCAGCTCAAATAATGGTCTAGATATTTAGTCGCTACACCATTAAAACGCTCCATCCAGCTCTTTAAACGGCTGTGATAACTATTTACATTCTGGATGTGATAAATCCCCTTTAACTCGCTCCCTACCATTTGCTTTAAAGCGATGACGCTCAATTCCTTTTTCTTTGGCATAAGTCATAAACGCCCGTCAAGCATCCGTACATAGAACATTTTGTATTGATAGCTTGGAACCTAACGCTTCGTCCAAACTTTCATTTTATAATACGCCCTTGTCCTATTGTTTTGGAAAACGTTCTCTTTTGGCGGTCTCTGGCTACAAGAACGCATACTTGGTCCTTACTTATTCCTCTAAACTCCGGACTACCACCGCGTAACCTTGGTTTTCGACCTTGGATATTCCGTTTTCCTTTCTCGGCATAGAGCAAATAGGTTTCATCCATTTCTACTATACCTTCGAAAAGTTCAAAATCCATCTGTTTCAATGCAGTTAGAATTTTATGCCTCCAATAAAAAGCGTTACATAATGAGCACCAATGAGTTTAGCTGATTTCCGAAGGGAATACCCTGCAATCATACATTCGATGAACTGAAGCCATTTACTAGGCATATGAGTTCTGTGAAGTGGAGTGTTCGTCATATCGTGAATGTTTCACCGCACTCTTTGACGAATCAATGGTATTGATTGTAGTTTTTACCTGATATTTACCGAAGCGAATGACATTAGTGGATTGACAATGGGTGCAGGTGTAGCCGTCTTGGTGTTTCTGTTCTGATACATCAGTGAATACAGACTCTGTTTCTCCCGCACTCCCTAATGAGTTTGTGAAGAACTCATTCAAGCGCTGCTGTCTTTGGCTTAGATTTCTGATTTGGTTAATTATGTCCGCTCCCGCCATTAAAACTCACTCCCTCTCAGTAATTTTAGCTCGTTATAGAACAAACTTCGGTATAATCAAATAACAACATTATTCTTTAACAAAGCCAAAAACAAACAGAACAGGAAGCGTCTTTATCAGGCGGTTCCTGTTCTGTTTGGTCTCTTTATTCGTTCAGTAATATGTAAAGAGACCGGGACCAGCCGCCTTGCTTATTTTTGTCTAGTCCCTTTAAAAAAAGGCGTGTAAGATCGGGATATAAATGATCGCTAAGATATGCTGTTCGGGTCCTGACAGGGTTTGCTGTGAGTTTACGATGGGAGCCGTTCTCGACAAATATTGATGGTCCAGTCGTCAACTCACTGACACTGGGGATTTTGCAGCCATGTTTTGGATTCACATGTTCATTTTAAGTCGAATCCTTTGTGACAACGTTGAAAAACATCCTTTATGTAAGTCGGCCCAGCATGAGCAGTTATTAACGAAAAAGTAAAAAGTGAAATTAAATCATATTTTTTTTTTGCTTGGGAAAACTAAACAAACAAGAATAGGAAGGAGAGAATGAGTATGAGTCGTGGTAAAAATTTTAATCATAAAGAAAAAGGTCACCCTGGAAATTTACCTAATAATAGAATAAGCGAAGAGAAGGAACACAGCCGACAGTATGAACAGATTGAGGATATTGTCACACATGAAGCTTTTAAAAATCGGGAAAAAGAAGACGAGATGCCTTAAACAGGGAAGCAGAATGTAGGTGGGGACATTATTAAAAGTGAGATTAAGCAACTTCCGATGCCGTTAAAAATTCACTTTTAAAGATTTCATTGCTATGTTATGGGGGAAACCATGAGCTTTGCTATGGTTTTTTCTTTCATTGCAAATAAATAAAAAGGAAAAGCCGGAGTATTAAACCGATATTTCTTATGCTATAAGTCTTTCCGTTCCATTTTATATCGATATGAAATTATTATTAAAAACGTATATATTTTGAATCGGACCAAAATTCCCTTGATATTATTTGAAGTAAGAAAATGGGGAATAGGATAAAAATGGTGGATGATCTGATCTTTGAATAAGACGACTTTCTTCTATTAATTAATAAAAACTAAATTTTATTGAAGAGCTACAAACCAGTAAGTAATTTTTACTCATTCTTAATTGGGGTGAGAGTCACGAACGTGAAAACTCAACATTAATCATAACCAGGACGACTTACCTGATTTTTTTAATGGAGTTCATGAACTTAATAGCCTCCTTCTCCCGGAAGTTCCCAACTATAAGGGAGATAGTGAAAACAATTCCAAACCTTCAAAAATACTAATGACATGAATAACTTTAAGGAACGCTGATGCTGTATGGCCCGTACCTTTTTAATGCTACAGAATATGATAGTCTATACTCAGGTTTCGTTTATTTGCTGCCGAGATTTATATCAGAAGTCCAACTTATCAGATTTCAGCACAATGTCTTGTTGCTTCATTTTGTTTATTGCGATTTACTTCCAATTCTCGCTTAGATCTAATAAAAGCAATAAATTGAATCATTTCTTCTTCAGAAAGAGAGGTTCCATCGACAGCTAGCTCCATGTTTGGGAAATCCGTTAATTCCATGACTTGATTGGACTCTGTGGAAACATTTTCAGACTGAAAAACTGGATAATCTACTCTACCTAGAATGTAATCGGTGGATGTTTCATATAAGCCGGCTAATAAATTAATTGTTTCTAATGAAGGGCGGCGGTGCCCCGATTCGTAACCTGCATAGGTACTCTTAGCGATTCCGAGTCTATCAGCCGTATATTGTAAAGACCATCTTTTGCCCTTCCTTAATGCAGTTAATCTATTTAAAATCATCTTTATTACTCTCCTTTTATATATAAAACTATTATAACATCATATTACAATGAAGTGTACGCGTAATGAATAACTTACGCTTGATTTCACAGTGGAACATGACTATAATTACATATGGTGTACGCGTAATATAGACATTCACAAAGTACATCCTTTCTGAGATGCTTAGAATGATTGGTAAACAGGGAGGCTCTATAGGGGGTAGTATATTGGAGAAGTTGAAGTCAAAAATTAAGAAGTTGATGTTGATTACTACCGGTGGTACAATTGCTTCGTTAGAAGGGAAAAATGGACTGGTACCTGAGATGAAGGCTGACGAAATTTTAGGCCACCTACCGGGATTAGATTTACAATGTCAGATTGATAGTAAGCCTTTGATGAATATTGATAGTACGAATATGCAGCCCGAGGATTGGACAGAAATGGCAAAATCCATCCATGAGCACTACCATGATTACGATGGCTTCGTCATCACCCATGGAACAGATACAATGGCTTACACTTCAGCTGCGCTCTCATATATGTTACAAAATTTAGGGAAACCGATAATTATTACTGGTTCTCAAATCCCGATCGCCTTTAAAAAGACGGATGCCAAAAGAAATATCTCTGATGCGATTCGGTTTGCTTGTGAAGATATCGGAGGAGTATATGTAGTTTTTGATGGTAGAGTCATCCAGGGTACTAGGGCCATTAAATTGAGAACGAAAAGCTATGATTCTTTTGAAAGTATTAATTATCCTTATATTGCTTCCATATATGAAGATAAAATTGAGTATCTTAAGCCAGTTCATTCACTAAAGAATAAGGAACCTAAGTTAGATGGATCCCTTTGTACTGATGTTGCTTTAGTTAAGCTGCATCCCGGAATTAAGCCGGAATTCTTTGATTTTCTGAAAAATCAATATCGGGGAATTGTTATTGAAAGTTATGGAAGCGGCGGTATTCCATTTCAAGGAAGAAATATTTTAGAGAAATTGAATGAGTTGGTCGAATGTGGAATATCCGTTGTCATTACTACCCAATGTTTAGAAGAAGGGGAGGATATGGATATATACGAAGTGGGACGAAAAGTAAATAAGAATGTCATCATTCGTTCGAGAAATATGAATACAGAAGCCATCGTTCCTAAGTTGATGTGGGTATTAGCAAAAACACAGGAACCCAAAAAGGTGAAGGAAATGATGGAAACACCGATTGCAGAGGACATTACATTCTAGAACATACAAAGGGGCAAGAGGAAATGTTAATAGATGAAAAAACATACCGAATTGAAAAAGACTTTCTTGGGGAAAAGGAAATTCCAGCAGATGTTTATTATGGGATACAAACTTTACGAGCTGTAGAAAATTTTCCGATTACCGGTTACAAAGTTAATGAAGAAATGATTCGTGCACTTGCTATGATTAAAAAAGCAGCCGCTTTAGCGAATATGGACACGAAACGGTTATATGAAGGTATTGGAAGCGCTATCGTTAAAGCTTCAGATGAAGTGATCGATGGAAAGTGGCATGAATATTTCATCGTTGACCCAATTCAAGGCGGCGCGGGTACATCGATGAATATGAACATCAATGAAATCGTTGCCAACCGAGCGTTAGAACTTATGGGACACAACAAAGGTGATTATGCACATGTTAGTCCAAACAGCCACGTTAACATGTCGCAATCAACAAATGACGTATTTCCAACTGCCATTCATTTATCAACACTACGACTATTAGAGCAATTGATTCAAACAATGACAAAGATGAGTACGGTCCTAAAGAATAAAGCAAAACAATTTGATCATGTTATCAAAATGGGACGCACACATCTTCAGGATGCAGTGCCAATTCGTCTCGGTCAAGAATTTGAGGCCTATAGTCGCGTATTAGAGCGGGATATCAAAAGAATTAGTCAATCACGTCAACATTTATATGAAGTGAATATGGGAGCAACAGCAGTTGGAACGGGATTGAATGCAGATCCGCGCTACATTGAAAATGTTGTTAAGTATTTAGCTGAAATCAGTGAATTGCCACTTGTAGGAGCAGAACATTTAGTAGATGCAACACAAAATACGGATGCCTATACTGAAGTGTCAGCTTCATTGAAAGTATGCATGATGAATATGTCTAAAATTGCTAATGATTTACGTTTGATGGCTTCAGGACCAAGAGCGGGATTAGGAGAAATCACACTTCCAGCACGTCAACCAGGTTCATCGATTATGCCCGGAAAAGTAAATCCAGTAATGCCAGAATTAATTAATCAAGTTGCTTTCCAAGTGATCGGGAACGATAATACAATATGCTTAGCTTCAGAAGCAGGGCAATTAGAATTGAACGTAATGGAGCCAGTGCTTGTATTCAATTTACTACAATCTATTAGCATAATGAATAATGCATTCAATGTCTTTACAGATTATTGTTTAGAAGGTATTGAAGCGAATGAGCAACATTTAAAAGATTATGTTGAACAAAGTGTTGGTGTGATTACAGCAGTCAACCCGCACCTTGGTTACGAAGTGGTTTCACGTATTGCGCGTGAAGCGATTTTAAAGGGGAAATCAGTTCGTGAACTTTGTTTACAGTATGATGTGTTAACAGAAGAAGAACTGGATTTGATTTTAAATCCTTATGAGATGACAAAGCCTGGTATAGCGGGAGCGTCTCTTTTTAATCGGGAATAATCAGTAAAAGATAATATTAATCTATATAATTATGGAATAACTATGCCTTTCGGACCATTGGTTTAAAGGCATAGTTATTTATTTGTAAATAATATTCTAATGTGAAATTTTCACTCAGTCATCCTCGGTAAGGCAATCGTCAAAGGTGTCATTAAGCCACAGTTAAATCGTTTGTTCCCCTCTTGAAACGAAATAGCTGCTTACGGCTAGGCCCGGCTCTCCAATTGTTTACACTTCCTTCCTTCTGTATTTGTTTAAATCGAATTCTTCGCCCAGTTTCCAAATGGCAAATAATTGTTTATTCCAAAAAAATATCACCTTTTTTGAAAATATAAACGTCCTTGGAGGTGGTATTATCAACTATGATTTGGCTGCCCACACCAGATCTCTTGATTAGGCAGATTATGGGTCCCGACAATCTATTTATACTGAGTACATAACACGATACAAAAAGGATGGTTTCCATTTCAGAGGGGCGATTCTTTGAAATAGTGAAGATATCTTTTATTAAGGCTCTTTTCGTAAAGATTGTTATTTTTAAAACGAAACTATTTAAGGCTGATTGGAGCGGAAGTGCGAGACTCCTGCGGGGGCAGCGGGACAGGTGAGACCCCACAGGCGTTTACGCCGAGGAGGCTCACCGCCCGCCCCGCGGAAAGCGAGCATCTGGAGGGGAAATCAACCACAACTCACTACCTGGTAAATAGCAACAAAGTATGTGAAAACAGCCTTTATTAAAGTTATGAACTAATAGTGTACTATCTTTAAAGAGTTTTTTTAAAGACAAATACGACAGTAATATTGTGAAAATTTGTTTCGGAATCTAATTTGCTATCCGGTCTAATCTTTATTGTTCAGCCATACGTTAAAAAGATGTAAGTAAAATGATTAAGGGGGAAGTGCTTTGTCAGAAGGATTGCATAGTATCATTTTACCGGTTCCGATAAGAACAGTATGGGGTTTTGTAAGTAGCATAAATCGTTGGGCACCTCTTGTCCCAGGGTATATCAATCATGAGATGATAAATGATGGGACACTTATATGGGAGTTTAAAAGCGATTTGGGACTAATGAAAAAGAAAATTAAACTTGAAGTGAATATATTGGAATGGAACGAACCCGATAAGGTAACATTTAAACTTAAGGGGTTAAATGAAAAATTTGAGGGCCATGGCTATTTTTTAGCAGAACAGTGCGGCAGTGGACAGACTAAAATGACTGGCTGCCTGGCGATAACGGCAAAAGGTGCTAAAGCCCCGATTGTCAATGCTTTGTTAAAAACCTACGTTCCCCAAATGATAATCGAGTTTTCTGAGGCTATTGCACAAAGTCTGCTTGTACAAAAATAGAAATTACATATGGATTTAGGAATATTGATCATTGGCACTTGACAATTATACCTAAGTGGTATGTATTATAAATTGTAAGATTTTTATTCAAGCTTCACTTCAAACTGAACGGGTTTTATGATGAAGTCTGGATAGGATTCAAAAGTAATTGGCAGGTAGGAGGCAGACCTCACATGGAATATGATAAGCAGATGAAGAATAGAGTGAAGCGAATTGAAGGGCAGCTTCGTGGGATATTGAAAATGATGGAGGAAAACAAAGATTGTAGAGATGTGGTAACGCAGTTATCTGCCACTAGATCCGCAATCGACAGGACAATTGGGGTAATTGTAAGTTCCAATCTTGTAGATTGCGTTCGGGAGGCTAATGAAACCGGAGAAAAGAATCCCGAGGAGCTAGTCAAGGAAGCTGTGAATTTATTGGTGAAAAGCCGGTAAGTCAATTTACATTTATGTTCATGTTGAGTTGGGATTATTTAGAGAATGATTATAAAACAATCTGTTCATACTGGGAAATGTTGGTGGGGAAGTGGATATTTTTATTAAATGGGTCTCTACAGGAGGAGGCCTATTTTTGTGAATTCTCTGTTTTCCTTTTATAATAAGCAAATCCTTTGATATAAAGAATTTGCATGTTATCCTTAAGGGGATAAAAATTGAGTGAGGGTATGCTATGGAATTTACGCATGTTACATCGGTTTTGCTCGGCCTTGTTATCATTCTTAATATATTATTTGCCACGATTGTCATATTTTTCGAAAGAAGGGAAGCGAGCACGACCTGGGCTTGGTTATTGGTGTTATATTTTCTGCCTGTAGTTGGTTTTATTTTATATCTCCTTTTTGGAACGAGTTTAAGGCACGCCCATTTGTTCCAATGGGAGGACAAGAAGAAGGTCGGGATTGAAGAAATCCTTGATAAACAGATGGAAGAGCTTTCTACAAATCATTTTCCCTTTCGAAATGCTTCTTCGAGTAATTATCGTGATTTGATTTATATGCACCTCCGGAACAATGATGCCGTTCTTACGGAAGATAATCAAGTCGATATTTTTACGGAAGGAAAAAAGAAGTTTGACCAGCTTTTTAAAGATATTGAAGAGGCTGAAAACCATATACATATACAATATTACATCATCCAAAGGGACGGCCTTGGTAAGCGATTCATTGAGGCTTTGACTAAAAAAGCTAATGAAGGCGTCAAAGTGCGAATTCTTTATGACGAGTTGGGATCTAGGGGAATGACTAAAAGTTTCTTCAGGGAATTTAGGCAGGCAGGAGGACTAGTGGAGGCATTCTTTCCATCCAAGTTAAAATTTATAAATTTACGGTTGAATTTCCGTAATCATCGAAAGCTTGTCATCATAGATGGAAAGGTAGGGTATGTTGGCGGCTTTAATGTAGGGGATGAATATTTAGGGCTTAACCCAAAATTCGGTTATTGGCGTGATACACACCTTCGAATAAGGGGTTCAGCTGTAAAAGCCATTCAAACCCGTTTTATCCTGGATTGGAATCAGGCATCAAAGCACCATGATATAACATATCAGCCTCATTATTTCCCTACTTTAGAGCCTCAAGGCAATATAGATTTGCAAATTGTGACAAGTGGGCCGGATTCTGAATGGGAACAAATTAAAAATGGCTATATTAAAATAATTTCTTCAGCAAAGAAATCGATTCTCATTCAAACACCTTACTTCATACCGGATGCAAGTTTATTGGATGCACTCAGGATTGCCAGCTTGTCTGGATTGGATGTAAAAATCATGATTCCGAATAAACCGGATCACCTTTTCGTTTATTGGGCAACAACTTTCAATGCAGGGCAATTATTAAGAGCGGGAGCTAAAATATACATCTATGATAACGGCTTTATACATGCGAAGATGATCGTCGTGGATGAAGAGGTCTCTTCGGTGGGGACAGCTAACATTGATGTCCGAAGTTTTAAATTGAATTTTGAAGTCAATGCCTTCATTTATGATGAAGGAATGGCCGAAACACTGACAAGCATTTTTTATAAGGATATCCAAGTCTGCAGGCAGCTTACAATTGAAGAGTTTGAAAAGCGATCAAGATGGATTCGTTTTAAGGAGTCCATTGCAAGACTGGTATCGCCCATTTTATAATTTAAAAAGAAGCGGCCCATTACTATGTAGGCCGCTTCTTTTGGTACAATAGAAAATGATCAATTAAAGGGGGGAATGCCGTGAAAACTTTTATAATCACAGGAGCTTCTAAAGGTTTAGGTGCTGCCATTGCCAAGCGATGTATGCGGACGAGTGATCATTGCATTTTAGTTTCCCGTACAGCCCATCCTGAAATGGAGAGGCTGGCTGGAGAATTCGGGACGAAACTTACATTCATTTCGATGGACTTGAATGAGACTGATAAGTTACCTTCCTTAATCCTTGAGATTCTTGCTGCGGTCGATGAAACAAGTGACATTTACTTCATTAATAATGCAGGTGTCATAGAACCGATAAAGCCGGTAGGGAACCTTGGTCAGGTAAATTTGGAAACAAGCATGCGGGTGAATTTCATGGCACCCATCGTATTGACCGATGAATTCGTTAAACTAACCCGGGACTGGAATAGAAAGAAGGTAATGGTGAACATATCTTCAGGTGCAGCAAAAAATCCCTATCATGGCTGGGCTGCCTACTGCAGTACTAAGGCAGGGCTAGAAATGTTCACGCGGGTTGCAGGGTCGGAACAGGGTAAATTACCTTTCCCTACGTCTCTCATATCTTTTTCACCAGGTGTAATGGATACGGAGATGCAGGGAACAATCCGGTCAGCGGACGAACGGGACTTTTCCAATCGAGACAAATTCCATGAATATAAAGAGAAGGGTATGTTAAGGAGTCCCGAATTTGTGGCAGAAAAACTATTGCAGCTAATTGAAGTGGAAGATTTGGAGAATGGGAAGTTTTACGATATTAAGAATTTACTTTGATGTATGTAAGAATGGGTAAAACGGAAAATCAATTGATGGCTCATATTGAGGGGTGTCCTTTTGGACATCCTCTTTTTTATTAAGCATTCCTTTATTCTACTTCGTAAAAACCCCATCATTTAAATATCGCATGGGATACCATCATTATGGAAATGAGATAATTCGTTCTATCTATTAACCTGAATAACATAAACTTTTTGGAGGGGGTTTGGAGGGTTTTGAATGACGATCATTGTTGTGAAAAAAGGTGACAGTCTTTGGGAAATCGCCACGAAAAATAAAGTTGACCCATCGAGGATAATTGAAGTCAACGGATTGGAATCAGCAGCTTTGGTTCCTGGTCTGGCATTGTATATACCTAATCAAAATGTGGTGAATCGAAGGTATCTTATTAAAAATCAGGATAACCTTTCTGAAATAGGCAGTCGTTTTGGAACGAGTGCTTCGGCAATCATGAAGGCCAATCCAGGAATTGTTGCGAGCTCGCTTAAGGTCGGCACAGAAATTTCGATTCCGTCTCCTTACAAAAATCAATTGATTACGCTGGGGTTTGCCTTCCCGATTTCTGGTGGGGTAGTATTTGAAACACTTGAGGAGAATGGTGATAAATTATCCTACTTAGCCATTGTAGCTTATTCCTTTACCGAGGAAGGCTTTGCATTCGTTGACGGTGATGACCTCCCCCTAATCGCGAAATGCAAGCAAGCCGGGGTGACGCCGCTATTGATGATCCGGAATTTCCAAGAGGGGGATTTTAATGCTGACTTGGCTGGTGATGTTCTCACTAATTCAGTATTCAGAGCGAATTTAATCAATAGTATGCTGAATTTCGTAAGGGAGAAGGGCTATGGGGGAGTCAGTATGGATATCGAATTCATCCCTCCTGCACGACGTTCAGATTATGTGCTTTTTTTAAAAGAATTAAAGGCGGGGTTGAACGAACTGATCCTGCATGTGAACGTACATGCAAAAACAGCAGATAATCCCGATAATCGAATTGTAGGCGGTCATGATTATCGGGGGATTGGAGAGGCAGCCGACCTTGTTGCCGTGATGACCATTGATTATGGGTATCCAACTGGCCCACCTGAACCCATTTCCCCTCTTTGGTGGATGGGCGAGGTTATCCGTTATGCTTTGGTGAATATACCAGGAAGTAAATTACAGTCTGCATTTCCTATGTATGGATACGATTGGATAGTGCCTAGCCATGAGACTAAGGCTTTATCAGCGCAAAATGCCCAAAATCTTGCGATTGCAACTAGTTCTGAAATCACTTTCGATACTTCCGCGGCATCACCTACCTATTCTTATAGAAGAGAGAATTCGAAACATGTCGTTTGGTTAGAAGATATTCGTTCGATAAGCGCTAAATATGCATTGATTGATGCATATGAACTGATAGGGGCTACTTATTGGCAGATTGGTTTGCAATTCCCTCAGAATTGGGCGTTTATGGAACAGAATATCTTGATAATAAAATAAAACGAATTTGGGAAAAGAGGAGGAGAATTTATTTTTTTGTCTGTTTATTTGTGTGACTTTCATCAGGACCAAGACAATCACACCGGGATTTTAAAGTGAGTCTATCGTGTTCGTGGCCTTCTAATCGCTAAAAAGAAAGGGAGCCATGGAAAATGAACGGCACCTCCAATTGTTAGATGTTGTCTAACAATTGGAGGTGCCATTTTTTTGACTAAATCTACGATAGACGAAAAAATACATGCAGTTTTAGCGTAACTGGAAGGGGAAAAATCCTATAAATCCATTGCATAAGAAAGAAATGTGGTTTATCCCCTCTGAAAGGATGGGTCGCTCGCTATCTTGAACATGTGATGGAAGGACTTGCTGCATCCTATACAAATTACACTCTGCCCTTTAAACTAGAGGTACTTAAATATATAAATGAATATGAGACATCGATCAGCGAGACCGTTGTACACTATAACCTTCCTTCGATTCTACAGGAAGGATGTATAGACGCCCTTAAATTCTTTTAAAAAAGGGCGTCTATCCATGAAAAAAAGAAACCAAGAAAACACCGCCATCTAAAGGCTCTCAAGAAGCACTTCTTGCCGAATGATAATACTTACGTACAGAGAATGACCATTTAAAAAAGTTGAATGCCTTAGTTCAAGAAAAGAAAACCCTACAAAGAAAGACAAAGCGAAAGTAGTCCATGAACTAAGGAAACAAATTGATTTAAATCTGCTTCAATCCATTTCTAACATGGCACGGGCAAACGCCTTCGGTCGTGAGGATAAATACACAGAAATTAAATCCCTGCCCTCAAGGCTGTCTAATTAAATAAAGTGTCAACTTTTTGGGTTTACTTCAAAAACCAAGGCTCCTTTTTCTTTAACGGTGAATCGAAAGGAATGAAGGATCGGCTAGGCATATTAGATCTAGACAGTGGTTGATCACGTTTCTTTCCCATGTAAGTCCTTCCTTTTAAAAATCGCATAAAGAAAGGCTAGGAAAATCATGGTGGAAGAAAATCGGAACGTTGTTTCGACACTATATGTTTCTGTTATATAGCCTAACAGCAAGACAGAACCGGCAAATGTAAGATTGATGACCGCTCCCCAAGCTGCATAAATTTTCGCAAGCGTCTTTTCCGAAGCATGGTCTTGGAATAGCTTGGTGTAAATCACTTCCCGGATTTGTTCAGGGAGACCATACAGACATGCCAGCAGCAATGCGAATGCTGGAATACTGGTAGATCCAAAAAGCAGGATCAGCATTGCACTGAGAAATAGTCCGAAAATGATGAAGAATCCTATATGTTTTTCTAGTAACTTGGCAAAACGGATGACAATCAATCCACTGAAAATCATGCCGATAAAGTAGCTTGTGTTAATGTATCCCCACCACTCCTCACCTAATTGCAAGTTCTCATCAACATATACATAAATAACGGCAGCTACCCAAACGCTTGAAGCTAACGTTGTGATAAAATCAATGGAAATGAGTGTACGGATAGTTGGGAGATGGCGAATCGCTATCCATCCGGATTTAATCGAATCCCGGTTTGACGGACGAACGGTGTTCGTTGTTTGTTCTGAGACTTCAATTTTTACTGTATAGAGGGTTGAAACGGCAAACAGTATGACCGTAAGCCAGATAATGATACTGCTGTTGGTACTTATTAATAAGACGGAACCGAGAGGCCATCCTGCTACAAAGATGGTCTGGGTGATCATATTCAAGAAACCATTCGCCTTCATCCATTCTTCTTTTGGCACTAATTGAGGAACCAAAGCTGCGCTAACCGGGGCAGCGACTCCATCCAATAATGAAATCATGGCAATGAAGAATATGACGGCAACAGCAAAACCATGATTGAAATTTGTTATATAGATTCCTAAGACAACGAGTAAGATAGTCTTCCACCATTGAGATTGTACAAGTATTCCTTTTAAAGGAAACCTGTCGATGACAAGGGGGGCAAGCAGACTACTGATAAACCGAAAAATCGTTGTAGTGAAAGGGAGCAGACTCAAATAAAAGGCCGATCCCGTTAAGGTATATAATAGTGAAATCAACCCGACTACATAAAATATATCCCCTAGATTTGCAAACGCCTGACTGATCCAAAGGCATCGAAACGATTTGTTTTTCATGAGTACCATCCTTTTACGAGAATAAAGTCCATTGATAATTAGAATGGTTTTTTATTTACACTGGATTCACTCCTTCATTTAATAGATTGAAAGAGCCGGGTTGGGTTGTTTTATATAGATGATTTTACCATAATATGAATATATAGGTTATGAAATGCTTGCTGATTATTGAATATAGAATTATACTCCTTAATATATGTTAAAAAGGAGAAAAATTTGATGATTCGACGCTTTGCTACATATTACCTGCCACATAAGCGGTTATTCATTATTGACTTCTTCAGTGCAGTGGTCGTTGCGGTACTTGAACTTGCATTTCCGCTCGCAGTTCAGTGGTTTATCGATACACTGCTGCCTGGCGATGATTGGTCTGCAATTGTTTCAGTAAGTGCCGGTTTGTTCCTTCTCTATATCATTAGTACCTTCTTACAGTTCATCGTAGGGTATTGGGGTCACAAATTGGGTATCAATATTGAGACTGATATGCGTGAAGAATTATTTGAACATGTGCAAAAACAATCTTTTCGTTTTTTTGATAACACGAAAACCGGCCATATCATGAGCCGTATAACCAATGATCTGTTCGATATTGGTGAACTTGCTCACCATGGTCCCGAAGATTTATTCATCGCCTTCATGACTTTTATAGGTGCATTTTGGATTATGCTGACAATCAATGTGAAACTGGCACTCATATCTGTATGTATATTACCGTTCCTCGTTTTATTGATTGTCATTAGTAATTTAAAGATGAATAAAGCCTGGAGAAAAATGTATACCGAAGTTGCTGATGTAAATGCCCGCGTAGAAGATAGCGTCTCAGGAGTGAGGGTTGTCCAATCTTTTACTAATGAAACATATGAAATGAATAGATTTTCTACTAATAATCGCAGATTCCGTAAAGCGAAACTTCTTGGATATAAGGTAATGTCCTTTAGCTTATCAGGCATTTACATGATGACGAGGTTTATGACCCTTGCCGTGTTGGTAATGGGAGCTTGGCTAACTTTTCATGGGCAGCTCTCTTATGGTGAACTGGTTGCATTCGTCTTATATGTAAACGTATTATTTAAGCCAATCGACAAAATCAGTGCGTTGATGGAACTCTATCCAAAAGGGATGGCCGGCTTTAAGCGTTTTACGGAACTTCTTGATGTCGCACCTGATGTCGTGGATAAAAAGGATGCAATAGCGGTTTCTTCCCTTTTGGGGAATATTTCCTTTAATGACGTTTCTTTCAACTATGAAGACAAAAAATCCGTTTTAAAAGGTATTGATCTTACTATTAAAGCGGGTGATACTATCGCTTTTGTCGGGCCATCTGGAGCAGGTAAAACTACAATATGTTCATTAATCCCACGATTTTATGATGTAAATGCCGGTTCGATTACCATTGATGGAATTGATATTCGTGAGATGCTGAAAAAGTCATTGCGGTCACAAATTGGCATTGTCCAGCAAGATGTTTTCCTATTTACAGGAACTGTTAAAGAAAACATTGCGTACGGAATGCTAAATGCATCAGATGAACAAATTATGGAAGCAGCAAGGAAGGCCCATTTAGAGACTTTCATTGAAGGACTTCCAAAAGGCTATGTGACTCAAATAGGTGAACGTGGTTTGAAATTATCGGGGGGACAGAAACAACGAATTGCAATAGCAAGGATGTTTTTGAAGAATCCGCCAATATTAATTCTCGATGAGGCAACCTCTGCACTCGATACTGAGACGGAACGAATAATTCAGGAGGCCCTTACTGAACTTGCCGAAAACAGAACTACGTTAATCATCGCACACCGATTGGCAACCATTCGTAATGCTGACAAAATCGTAGTTGTTACTGAAGAAGGAATTGTTGAAGAAGGCGGTCATGATGACTTACTTAAACAGGGGGGCATTTTTTCCAATCTGCATCAATTACAATACCAAAAATGATAAAAAGCTATATGTCCTTACGAGGATATATAGCTTTTTTAATAGAATGGAATGGAGTTCAATCAATCATGATTTCGATAAAACACAATATTAAATTGATATTACAAAAGGAATCCAACAAATTACAGCTCCCTTTTAATGAAGAAATCGAAAAATGGTAGAAACTTTGCCATTATTTAAATTTTCCCAAAAAAGAAAAATAGGAATTCGGTTTAGTCTTTTAACACTCTAGGTTGCGAGGGGGTGTTTAGTCGGTTAGACGTTCAAATTAAGGCGAAATCTAATAGGTCCGCCTATATCAATAGGATTGGCTGTGCATACAATAAAGGGTAGACGGAGAGGCCATAAACCAGAAAAGAGTAAGGAGTGAAAATCGTGAAAGTAATGACCATTTTAGGGACCCGACCTGAAATCATCAGATTAAGTCTTATTATAAAGAAGTTGGATCAGTATGCCGATTCACATATTCTAGTGCACACTGGACAAAATTTCACTACATCCTTAAGCGAAATATTCTTCCAGCAGTTACAGGTAAGGAAACCTGATTATGTCTTGCTGAGTCAACAGAAATCCCTCGGCGAACAGTTAGCGGCCATTTTTAAGAATTTAGAGACCATCCTATTAAATGAAAAACCAGACAAAGTATTAGTGTTGGGGGATACGAACTCCGGGCTCAGCTCCATCTTAGCAGAAAGACTGGGCATCCCGGTCATTCATATGGAAGCGGGTAACCGTTGCTTTGACCTGGAAGTGCCTGAAGAGAAAAATCGCCGGATCATTGATGCTGTTTCAAGCTTGAATTTACCTTATACACCTCAAAGTAAAGTGAATCTTTTGAATGAGGGTATTCCCAGTAAAAGAATCTTTTTATCGGGGAACCCCATTTTCGAAGTTTTGAACCATTACAACAATGAGATTGAGCAAAGTGTAATTTTGGACAAATTGAATCTGAATAAGGAGGATTATTTCCTCGTAACCGCCCATCGTGCCGAAAATGTTGACTATGAAGATCGATTGATCGAAATTATGAAGGGCATTAATATGGTCGCCGAAACCTATCAAAAAAGAATCATATGCAGTTTACATCCCCGGACAAAATCCCGCATAGAACTCAGCCCCAAATTAGAAGTGCACCCATTAATTGAATTCCATGAGCCATTTGGTTTCTTTGACTTCGTAAAGCTTGAAAAAAATGCTTTTTGTGTGCTGACCGATAGTGGCACCGTTCAAGAGGAATGCTGCTTGTTCCATGTACCGACCGTGACGATACGAAAAACAACGGAAAGGCCAGAAACCATTGAGTCGGGCAGCAATATGTTATCGGGAATTAACGCTAAACAAATCGTCAATTGCGTAAAGATTATGGTTAACCAGCAAAAAAACTGGACAATTCCAGAAGGCTACGACCATAAAAATGTTTCGGATAAAGTGCTTAAAATAATATTGGGAGGCCATGAAATTGATTAAGAATCGAAAAATCTTGGTAACAGGCGGTACAGGCTCATGGGGATATGAATTGGTAAGGCAGCTACTGGATTTTGAACCGAGTGAAATACGGATTTTTTCAAGGAATGAGTCTAATCAATTCACAATGAAACAAGAGTTTGATAACAATCCGAAATTGCATTTCATTATCGGAGACATAAAAGAGAAGGATGCGTTATTGGAAGCATGCCAAGGCGTTGATTATATCTTTCATTTGGCCGCATTAAAGCATGTTCCTGTATGTGAAGATCAACCCATAGAAGCATTAAAGACGAACGTAATTGGTACACAGAATGTTATAGAAGCAGCTATAAGCTGTAATGTGCATTCAGTTGTGAACATTTCTACAGACAAGGCTTCGAATCCATCCAATTTTTATGGTTTATCAAAAGCAATGGCCGAAAGGTTGATCATTCACGCTAATACATTAAACACGAAAACTAGATTTGTATGTATCCGCGGCGGAAATGTTTTGGGAACGAACGGAAGTGTCATCCACGTATTCAAAAAGCAAATCAAAGAAAAGGGAAAAATAGGTATCACGGATTTAAATATGACAAGGTTTTTTTTAACCATTGAAGAAGCGATTAAATTGGTATTTAAGGCAACCTTTGAAAGCATTGGCGGAGAAATATTCGTGATGAAAATGCCATCCTGTAAAATTATTGACCTCGCTGAAGTTTTAATACAAGCGTCCAATAAAGGAAATGTTGATGTGGAAGTCCTAGGTATCCGTCCTGGTGAAAAACTCCATGAGATCTTACTTTCAGAATATGAAAGCACGACGGCAATTACCTATGATGAAGAATATTATGTAATACTGCCAGCCATTCACATAGAGGGCATAAAGGAACATTACTCTAAATACCAGTCTGTTAGTTTAGAAGATTATAACTCTGGCACAGGACTAATGGGTAAAGCCCAGATTAAGGAAATGTTAAAGAAAGGTGGCTTCATTTAACATGAAGGTACTAGTCCTTGGTGGACAAGGAATGGCAGGCCATGTAATAAAAGATTATTTCACAGGGGACCCCAGATATCAGGTAACCTATACGTCAAGGGATCCGAATGATAAAAAGGGCTTATATCTGGATGTAACCGATTTAACGAGTCTAGAAGAAATTATGGATAAAGTAAAACCCGACATTACGATCAATTGTATTGGGATATTAAATGATCATGCAAGTGATAATACGAAACTCGCTTTTCAGGTTAATAGTGTGTTTCCCCATCAACTTGTCAAATTGAGCGAACGCAATAATGGGAAATTGATTCATATCAGTACAGATTGTGTATTTTCAGGTAGAAAAGGAGATTATACCGAGAACGATTTCCCTGATAGTACCACGATTTATGGTCAGTCTAAACACTTAGGAGAAATTATTAGCGAAAAACATTTGACGATACGGACCTCCATAATTGGCCCAGAACTAAAAAATGATGGAATTGGTTTATTCCTTTGGTTCATGAAACAAAAAGGTGAAATAAAAGGGTATGAAAAAGTGCTTTGGAATGGTGTAACAACACTTGAATTGGCTAGAGCGATAGACACGATGATCCAGAAGAATATTACTGGGTTATATCATTTAGGCTCGGAGGAAAAAGTCTCAAAGTTATCCTTATTGAAATTGATTGCAGAAGTCTTTGAGAAAAATGATGTAGAAATTATCCCGGATTCAAATATAGTTCTGGATCGCACCATAAAGAATGGTCGGTCCGATTTTAAATACCAAGTTCCAACCTATGAAAAGATGTTAGCAGATTTAAAAGATTGGATAAGAAAGCAAGAAACAAACAGACAAAATGGTTAATGTAAGTATTAACCACTTTTTAGTGCCTGAAAGGCTTAAACGGAAGAACCGAATGATTAAATAAATAATGTAGAGAATCTATTTATTTTGTCATAAGGTGATTTCTTTGAGGATATCTGAAAAAAAACAATATTAAATATTAATGGTCAAGAAAGAAAATATGCTTATGACCATTAGTATATTACATATATTAGTGATCAAATGCTAAAAAAATTACTTTAGGATGAAGTAAATGAAAGTTGTATGTAGAGTTAGGCGGGGACGTAAAAATATAGGTCTCAAAGATAAAACGAATATAAGAAGGAAAATTCGTTCTACCACGGGCGATATCTAGACTTTTAATAAATAGTTCGATTAGTTTCATTCCAATCTAAATAAAATTTTTGGTTTATGGGTGGAACAATAGAAAAAACCGCCTCCTAGTAAAGAAACGGCTTAAAACATATCTTGCTTTACTTTGTTTTTCAATCGTTACTAGAAGGGGATCTTAGTTAGAATAGAGTATTTAGGATTCTGAATTATAACCTGTCCAAACTTATGGTATGGGTACTATAACGTGATGGACAATCTTTCTTATCCATGAAAGGTTCTATGAAACCAATAATGAAATGTTGGTTCTTATTTTTATTTTATCTAAGCTGTGGTGTCATAAACTAAATATTGATGCTAATGCCACTCAGTATCGTTTTCCAATGATGATCATTCGAGTTCCAAATATCATGGTTAGGAAGTTCAATAACACAGACTTTCTCTAGGGGCCAATCGTTTTCAACAATGCCGTTTACATTCGTATGTTTGATAACGAGGATCCGAAAGTCATGCTTCACCAATCCGGATAAAATGGACTCGAGTTCCTTAACATCTTCGAATGAACCCTCCGTTCTTACAAAAAGGATTTTTTGACTCGTTGACATTTTTTCTAGGAATCTTTGAATTCTTCTGTCATATTTCTCTTTGACCTCAGGATAACCGCCTAAATGGGTCAGCGAATTCTTATCTGTTTTAAAGTCATGATTGAAGCCTATATTGTAATGCTCGTCTAATACGTAAAGGTCCAACTGCGAAAGGTATTTTATTGGTTTTAAATGACTGGGATCCAAGAAATCGGAAAACTGATTTTGCAGAAGAAGGTTCACTTTAGGTAAAGTGGGAGAACCCACCCAATCCAGCACTCCTGCATATGGTCTTAAATTGTTTTTTCTCAGCTGAATGGAGGCCAAACAAAGATCTCCCAAACTAAAGAAAGCATCGTAACTTCCGCTAATATCTTTTAAACTTAAACTCATTTTTTCATCTCCTTTTATGTTACAGGTTTCTTCCGAATTGTTTTATTTTCGGTAGAAAAGGAATGGAAGGATGTGGTTTTCTGCTAGAGTCGTGATGAAAAAAACCTTTATCCTTCTTCATCCCGGTTACTATATTAAATGTAGTAGCGATGTAATGTGAGACGGCAAAAATCAAAACACTATTGAAACTAAACAATTTTTATCGAATCACATGTAAATTAGTAAGGAAAGGTTAAGGATAATAGCATTATCCCGCCTCTTAAGTTAATAGGCTAAATTGAAACTGAAACTATTTCATACATGAAAATGTATAGGTTTCTGATAACCCATTAAAAATATCAGTCTTTGGATACCAATTCAGCGATTGCCGTGCTTTCCTGTTGTCAAGGCAGCTGTGTTTGATATCTCCAGTTCTTCCGGCTGAATGGACTGTATTCACTTTGGAGCCATGAATTTGTGTTAGCATTTTCAATAGTTGATTTACTGATGTTTTCTGTGCCGTGCTTACCTGGATCGTTTCTTGATTACCTCGATCCACCGAAGCGATGTTGGCATGTACTATATCTTTCACATATATAAAATCACGAGTTTGTTCGCCATCACCGTGAATGCTTAATGGCATCCCTTTTTTGAGTTTTTCTAAAAAGACTGCGACGACTCCGCCTTCTCCTTTTGCTGTTTGTCTGGGCCCATAAACGTTCCCATAACGGAGAATCGTATACGGGAGCCCATAAAGCTGATGAAATAATCGGATATATGCTTCGGCAGTCAGTTTTGATAATCCATAATAAGAAATCGGTCCTGTCAGATCATCCTCGGAAATCAAGTCTTTCTGTAAATTACCATAAACACCTGATGTAGAGGAAAAGATCAGTTTACTTACAGAAGAAGATTCATGACAGGCCTTAAGAATATTTATTGTTCCATTGATATTCACATCGGCATCATATTGGGGTTCAAGAATGGAACGACTCACATCCGCCTGTGCAGCCAAATGGAAAACGACATCTGGCTTTTCCCTCACAATGATTTGCCCAGCTACCTCGCTGCATATATCTACAGTATGGATGATGGCATTGGGATGTACATATTCTGTGTGTCCGGAAATCATGTTATCCAATACATGGACCTCGGCACCATTTAAGATAAGTTCTTCAACGAGATGGGAACCAATGAACCCAGCCCCTCCTGTCACGATAGCCTTCATACATCATACTCCTTTTATATGTTTTCAGTATTGTATGTTATACGGCCACTACTCGCTTAAACAGGTACCTAGCTTTATCTAAAAAAGAAAGGGAAAAGAAAAGATGCTGACGCAATCGGAGTGGTCAGCACCTTCTTAGTTGTCATTATTTATTCTTCCTTTTGGTAATTGCGCTTTCATATACACCTAGCACATTTTGAACACCTTTATCCAGAGACCAGTGATTTAGTCCCCATTTTTTGGCATTTTCTCCAAGGTTTTTCATATAGGGCTCATGCTCTAATAAATAATCTATATGGATGGTTAACATTTTTTCATCCCCTACAGGTGTTAATACACCTGTAATTCCATGTTCAATGATTTCAGGTACTCCTCCCACATCACTGGCGATTACAGCCTTTCCAGTAATTTGTGCTTCTATTACTGACAAAGGCTGGTTTTCCATCAAGGTTGGAAGAACGAAGATATCCGAAATGGATAACAAATAAGGAATATCATCCCGTCTCCCCAAGAAGATCACGTCAGTTTCCAAGCCCATGGCCTTGCTTTTAATTTTCAACTCCATTTCCTGGGGACCGTCCCCAACTATCCAACAAACCCAATCATTTCTGATTTCCTTTAATTGCATAAGTGCCCCTATTAAATGATGCACTCCTTTAAACTCATTCAATCGACCCGTATAAATAATCACTTTCCTATCGGCTGGACGTTTAATATCGGATTTTTCTTCCACTCGCTTCAGGAATGATTCGGTATCATATCCATAATGAAAAACACTAAGTTGTTCATCTGGAACTTTAAATTCACCCGTTAAAATATTTCTCATCCATTCATTGGCTACAATCGTATTATCAGCAGAAGTCGCACCATCATATTCAAATTGATTAAAATAATATTGCCCTTTTTTTACGCTGCTTTTATTTTCCGTTTTGGAGGTGTAATAAGCGCTCTTAAGTTCGTGAGCAACACAACCATGGAGGGTGGCGACTAGAGCAGTTTTTTCGGATCTTATTCTGTTAATGCAGACGGTTGAAAATATATCTTGTGTATGAATGACATCATATTGTTCCAAACCTAAATGTTTTGCTCCTAACTGGAAAAAGTTACACCTTGTTTCATAATAATGGATCACTGGATCGCTATGAATGGGTGAATTATGTTGGTCCATCAATATCGAGATTTCTTCTGGCAGCAGTGCATCCCTATATATCCTGCGATTTTCATTGATAATGTGAACATAGTTATGGGCCTCACCATAGCTTAGTAAATCTACCTCATGTCCTAGAGATTCGAGCTTTTTTTTTAATTGTTGCATATAGTTCCAAACACCACCCACATGTGGTGCTACCCAAAAAGTGGCAAGCAGGATTTTCATGAATATTTCTCCCATCTCTTAGTACTTAGAAACTAATGATTTCATATTCGTTTTTATATAAGTATTCAGAAGATAAACTTGTGTTATAGATGGGTGTCATTATGAACAATTTTTCTGAAACCACTTTTAAAAAAATTAAAAAAAGAACTAACAATGAGTGACTGCTCTGCCATTCGATGTTAGTTCTGCAAGTTACAATATTTTTTTGAACAAAGCCTTTTTTTGCGCTTCCCAAGGGATTGAAATAATAAATTATTAAAACTAAAAATGATACAAAAAAACAAGCGAGCAAAACTGTTACACACTTGCTATAAAGTGGTTTGATATTACTCTATACATAAAAGGGTTCTAGGGTAAGACATCTTTTATGAGTTTAGTATTCCTCACTATTTATTACTAGCTGGAATATGCAGCTGCGTTAAGGCTTTCTGGGCCAGTCCGAGTTGGTGCGATTACTATTCCTCCTGGTATGCTAACGAACGCTTGATACACTAAAAATCCAGGGTTAGGTGGTGCATAGTCACAACCGGTTACAGTTATTATTCTTCTAGCAGCAACTTCTAATACACCGATAGCCGGTGAGGTTTCTACTGCTGAATAGACAAGGACCCGTCCAGGTCCTACACCTCTATAAATTTGGATGGTAATAGGTACGGCGACAGTTGCTATAGAGCTAATGGCGGTGGTTGCAGTGAATTGAATACGAAGATTCGGTCCAGCATTCGCTGTGTTAAGACCAAGTGTTGCAAAAAGTGCGGGCGTTGAGGAAAGCGGAATGGAAATTCCTCCACTAAAACTAATGTTTTGCGAAACTTGAGCGTCTAAAAATGTTCCCAATATATATCACCTCTTTTCTAAATGGTATATTCCAGTATATAAATAAGATTATATATTCGTGTGGACAAGTTACCTTTTCTAAAAAAATATTCTTTTAGAATTTCAAGAAAACAAAGATGTTAAATTCATCTTTATAATTAATGTTCCATTCGAAATGAAACGTTTGAGGTTCAGGAGTAATATTGAAAAACATAAGTTTTTGTCCATTTGTTCTTAAAATGGAGAGAGTAACCTATAGCAAATGAAGGATAAAGGCATAATGTAATAAGGAGTCTGTGTGAGCAATGAAATAGGTCTCATTAATCATGACTCTAAATGATGATTACTAAAATATAAATTATGAGTTTAATAAGGATTTCGAAAATAAACGAGACCATTAAGTTGGTAAAAGTGTGAATATTAACATCAATAGTGATTGGATGAGAAATCGATGAATCAACAAGGAAAATTAATAATCACAGGGGCTAATGGGTTTACAGGTCGGCATGCATGCGCACACTTCCTGAAATCAGGATTTGATATTACGGCGGTTTCAAGAAAAAAGCTGAATATCGAAGGTAAGATAACTGCAGAATGTTGTAATCTGACAAATGGAAACGATGTAAACAACCTCATCAAAAGGACCAAACCTCAGTACCTTCTCCATTTAGCTGGACAAAACCACGTTGGAGAATCATGGTTGGAACCCGTTTCAACTTTGGAGGCAAACACCATGTCCACTGCATATTTAATCGATGCCATTCGTAAACAAAGTCCAGCTTGTAAAATCGTGATAGTCGGCTCAGCTCTTCAAATTGATCCCATTTCCATTTCCTCTATTCCCCATCCTTATAGTTTAAGTAAAACACTTCAAGTACTTATAGCAAAATCATGGGCCGTTTTATATAACATGGATATCATCATTGCAAAACCATCCAATCTAATTGGACCTGGACTATCCAATGGGGTTTGTTCCATTTTCGCAAAAAAAATTGCAGAGATGGAAAAGATGGGAATGGAAAAGGTCCTTGAGGTCGATAATCCGAATGTTCAACGTGATTTCCTGGATGTAAGAGATGCAGTGAGAGCTTATGACCTTCTTTTGAGAAGGGGACAGTCTGGAGAAACATACGATGTTGTTTCAGGTACTAATCGTTCTTTAGAAGACATCATTGAAGGCTATAGGACGGTAACAACAGGTGAAATTAAGGTGAACTCCCAACGAAATGATTTAATCGAAAATAAAATGGCAATCAATCCTATTAAGCTCGTGAATTTGGGTTGGAAGCCAAGTATCCCACTTGAATTATCTTTAATGGACATTCTTGCCTTTCATCGCGAATTAAAGGAAAAGTGCTGAAATCAAATGGATGCAGTTAGAAAAATACTTTATATAAAATGTTTCTCAGGAGGGAAGGCAATGGAGCCGAAAGTATCAATCATTATTCCATTTTATAATTGTCCCTATATAGATCAAGCCATTCAAAGTGCGCTTGATCAAACCTATAAGAATATAGAGGTAATTGTCGTAGATGACGGTTCGACAATTTTTACTGAAAAAATCGAGCCGTTCTTGGAGAAGGTCCGTTACTTAAGAAAAGAGAACGGGGGAACTGCGACAGCTTTGAATCATGGGATAAGTGCTGCTACGGGAGAATATGTCGCTTGGTTAAGCTCGGATGATTATTTCTTGTCAGAAAAGGTGTCTTTGCAAATTTCGTTTATGCTCGAACATAACGCAGATGTGAGTTTTACGAATTTTGATTGTATTGATAAAAATGATGATGTCACTCTTCCTTGGACCGGAGAACGCTTTTCCGATATTGAAAACGGGGTGTACCATGCTTTTTTACTTCGTAATGCCGTGAATGGCTGTACAGTGGTTTTGAAGAAAGAAGTATTCGATGTGGTTGGTTATTTCAATCCATATCATCGTTATACACATGATTATGAAATGTGGCTTCGTATATTGGTAAATGGTTTTAAAATGTATTATTTGGATGAAGTCTTAACAAAGTTCAGGATACATGAAGAATCGGGTACAAGCAGATTCCAACCTGAAATGTTAAAAGACATTATCACGATTGAAAGCCATTACCGGCCGATTCTTAAAAAAAATTTAAAGAATTTATAAGCAAACTTTTTTAATAACAAGAAATGGAGGAAATCATTATGTCTGAAGAACTTCTCGATATATTTATGCATGTCCCCAAAACAGGGGGAACGACCTTAAGTGAAATCTTGAGAAAACAATATGAAGTTAATGAAATATTCGATCATGATTCTTACGAATATAAGATTAAAAAAGTTGATCAATTAGAGGAAGAGGAAAAGAAAAAAATCAAAGCTGTAGCGGGGCATTACTATTATGGAATACATCAGCATTTTTCAAAACCCTCCAATTACTTTACGATGTTACGTGATCCAGTAGACCGTGTTATATCCTTATATTTCTTTTTGAAAAATCAACCAGGATATGAGAGAGTTAGAGAAATGACCCTAGAGGAATTTGTATTAAGGGATCCCGAAGCCCAAAATTTACAAACCATGTTAGTAAGTGGTGATCCAGATTATCCAGATATTAAAAAAGCCAAAGAAAATCTAAAGACATTTTCAGTGGTTGGTGTCACTGAGTTGTTCAATGAAACACTTTTTTGCCTAAAAAAGGAATATGCATGGGGAGATATCCATTACACTAGAAAAAATATTACAAAAAACCGTTTGGCAAAAGAGGAAGTGCCATCGGACATAATAAATTTGATTAAAAAATATAACGCAATGGATATGGAACTCTATAATCTTGCTAAGGAACTTCTTTATAAAAAACTTAAATCACTTACGGTAGATGAGCAAAAGCAATTAGAAAAGTTCAAACTAGAACAGAGCGCCTTAAACTAGGTTCCTAGGTGGACTATTCCCTATAAAATAAGAAACAGCCGGAATGAAAAATTCCGGCTGTTTCTTATCACTATGGGTTTATTCCTAAGGATTCCAGCATTTTGATGAAATTTTGAGCGTACAAATCAGGACTAAAATGGGTTTTGACGTGTTCTAGGGCATTTGACCGTATACTTTCCCTTATGGTCTGGTTATCCATTAATTCCTTTGCCTCTTTAATTGCATTATCAATGTTTCCTAAAGAGTAAAACTTTCCTGTTTGATTATGAATGATTGAGCTTCTTACACCGTCGGAATCCGTCGTCAGCACAGGGCATCTACAACTCATTGCTTCAAGAAGTGCGTAAGGGGCTCCTTCCACTTTTGAAGTAGAACATAAAAAGCCTCCGGAATCGCCAATTTCAGAGAAAAAACCGGCCATTTCGGAATTAGGGACATTTGAGTGCAGAGTGAGATTGGGACTTAAATTTAATCGATTTATTAATTTATTGAATTTAATTCTTTCTTTAGGGTCACTTAACGTGGGATCTTCGAACATAAGCAATTGTATATTCGGATTATAATTGTTAATTAGTTGATAACCTATCTTGAGAAATTCGCTCCAATTTTTATTATCTTCGACCCTTCCTATCCAGGCCACTTTTCTAAAGCCATCTAATGGTGAAGGTTTGTAAGAGAATTGACTTGTATCAAAACAATTATTAAAACTGAACTTTGGAAACGAAGGGTAAAGTTCATCCATTAATTGCATGATGTGAGGAGTCTTTGGGTTAAGGAATCCGTCGGCATGGGAATTGACAAGTGGGATTGCATTTGTTAGTGCCTCTCTTGCAACTTTTTTCGGTCCGTATCCCTGAATTTCTATAATCATCTTTCCTTTATAACCCATAGACCTGAATCTAGGTAAAGTTTTGAAGTCTGAAACGACAACAACCGCGGAATAATCTCCATCTTCCAATACTTTTTTGATTTCAGCATCATCGTTGGTAATAAATGTTGGGGCACTGTGGTCATTCAAGAAATTCCTTCTATTTTCATAATAAAGAAAATGAGCATCGATACCGTATTTTTTCAGAGCGGCAAATCGTTGTCGATTTAATGTCTCCACTCCACCACTTGGAACATAAAAAACAAACAATATATTCATTTTTCCCCTCCTCATTAATAATGGAGCAACAGGTCTCATATTTAGGCTCGACCCTACTTATCAAGGAAACAGTTACAATAGATCCTTCCATTTTGAATGGATGTGACAAATAGCCATGTAATATACGTATGACTAACTATTCGGATTTATAGCCGTTTTAATTTGTGATGACTTCATCGGGAATAGTACATTTCTTACTAGGTGTGAATAAATATAAGAATGAAAATGAATCATTATTTATAAACAGATAGTCCGGATGTTCATGAAATAAATGGTGATTATTTGAAAGGCGGTTCATAAATGTCTAAAGTGTCGATTGTTGTTCCATTTTATAATTGTCCATATATCGATAAAGCTTTGGAGAGTTTGGTCAATCAAACCTACAAAAATATTGAAATTATCGTAGTCAATGACGGCTCTACATTATATTCAGAAAAAATCGATCCGTTTCTAGATAAAATCATTTACATTAAAAAGGAAAATGGCGGGACGGCCAGTGCCTTGAATACCGGCATCGAAAAAGCAACAGGTGATTATTTATGCTGGCTTAGTTCTGATGACATCTTTTACCCAGAAAAAACGGAAGTCCAGTTGGATCTAATGAAAAGGAAGAATGCCTATTTTAGTTATACCAGTTATTACTGCATGGATGATGATGGAGAGATCATTTCTCCCATAATAGGGATATACCCGTCTAATCAACTTGAACTTTTTAAAGCAATGATCAGAGGAAACATTATTAACGGCTGCTCGGTCATGATTCACAGGAAGGTTTTCGAGCTCATCGGAGTTTTTGATGAAACGCTTCAATACACACATGATTATGATTTATGGTTGCGTATCTTGCAAAACTTCAAATTTCACTTTGTGCCTCAACCCCTATTACTTTATAGGATTCATACAGAAATGGGCTCTAAAAAACATGAAGGTAGCATCAAATTGGAAAATAGGCTTGTGGTTAATCGACATCATGCCAAAATGAAGCAATTATTGGTAAATGAACTTAGGAAACAATAGATGAACATGATGGATAGTGAAGGTCCTTGTTTATAAAACAGGGGCTTCTTAAGCTTGGATATCATCACCAGACCTCGAGAGTGCCCAAATTAATTTTCCAACTTCCTCTTAAGTCAATTAACATACATAAAGCTCTTTGCATATCTTATAGAAATCATTCATTTTTCCTTAATAATAGGGGATTGTCGCCATTTGGAAAAAGCTTTTGTTAGCAAGACTTAATACTGATAATCGACATTGGACGAGCGTAATTCATTGGTAAGTTACAGAAACTTGGCAACATGTAGGTTATAAAAATAAGGGAATGCTCATGTAGGAGGAGAAAATGAGAAAGCTCATTATATTCGCGTTTATCGGATTTCTGGCTCAGCTGATCGATGGGTCATTAGGTATGGCATATGGGGTTACATCCACATCATTGTTGCTGACATTCGGAATCGCACCGGCAGTGGCCTCGGCATCCGTTCATTTGGCAGAAGTCGTGACAACTGCGGCATCAGGCATTTCTCATTTGAAATTCGGAAATGTGGACCGTCAAGCCCTTTTCAAATTAATCATCCCAGGATCTGTTGGGGCATTTGCAGGAGCGTGTTTTTTAAGTAATTTACCAGGAGATGTGATAAAACCATACATTTCAATATTTTTGCTGTTTCTTGGCGTGTATGTACTTTTTCGCTTTTTAAAAACGTCTCAGAAAATAAATGAAAAGAAATCAATTAATCTATCCAGAAAAAAATCGATAGCATTAGGATTGATAGCCGGTTTCGCAGATGCAACCGGTGGGGGAGGTTGGGGTCCCATCACAACTCCTGTCCTATTATCCCAAGAAGGTGTTCCTGCCAGAAAAGTTGTTGGTACCGTTGACACAAGCGAGTTTGCTATTGCTGTTTCCGCAACCTTAGGGTTCCTCATTGCATTAGGTTGGCAGGAAGTCAACTGGTTTTGGGTAATCTCCCTGATGGTAGGCGGGATTATTGCTGCCCCGATTGCTGCATGGATCGTTACGAAATTGCCATCTTATTTATTGGGCGTCCTTGTTGGGGGTTTTATCATCTTGACGAATGCCCGGACGTTGATTGCCACTTGGACCAACCATGATCATTGGACACCCTATATATATATGATTATTTTAATTGCGTGGGCAGGTTCTTTAGTCTTTGTCATCAGGAACAACAAAAAGGGGTCCCATAAAGAATAAAGGGGAGATAGTGTGAGTCAACAAGAGAATATCCATCAACATCCTTTTTCCATTACGAAAGAGCTAAGGCAAACTCTGCACGGACATAAAAGCTATATTCTTTGGTTTACAGGGTTATCAGGGTCGGGTAAGTCTACCATCGCAAATATGGTTGAAGGAAGACTGTATGCGATGGGAATTTCGACATATATTTTAGATGGAGATAATCTACGCAATGGATTGAATGAAGACCTTGGTTTCAGCTCGGATGACCGTAAAGAGAATATAAGGAGAATCGGTGAAGTCTCCAAAATTTTTGTGGATAGCGGAATCGTTGTGTTGGCCACTTTCATTTCGCCTTATGCCAGTGACAGGGAGAAAGTAAGAAAAAAGGTACAACAAGATGAGTTTATTGAAATTTATGTAAAGTGTCCCATCGAAGCCTGCGAAAAACGGGATCCAAAAGGATTGTACAAAAAAGCTAGAAATGGGGAAATCACTCACTTCACAGGCGTTTCGGATCCTTATGAAGAACCTGGAAATCCAGATATTCTTATAGAAACCAATCATTACACCATTGAAGAATGCGTGCAGCAGGTCATGAAATATTTAAAGGATAATGGTCTTTAACATGTACATGTCCGAATTTGAAAAAGGAGAATATGAAACAAACCAAATCTAATGATTGAGGGGTTATAAATGCAGGCACAAAGGAACATTATCGATCCACATGGCGGGATATTGATTCAACGTGAATTATCAGGAACTGACCGTCAAGAGTACTTGGAAAAGTGTAAATCCTTATCGTCCCTGAGCATCTCGAAATGGAATGTTTCCGATCTGGAAATGATTTCAAACGGCGGATTCAGCCCGCTTGTGGGATTCATGGGAAAAGAGGATTACCGGAGCGTCATCAAAGATATGCATCTGGCAAATGGTTTACCATGGACGATACCGATCACTCTTCCTGTCACGAAGGAGGAGGCAAGTCGGCTGAACATTGGGGATGAAGTTGCTTTATACAGTGATGAAGGGGAACTTATTGGTATCATTCAGGTGGAAGAGAAGTTTGAATACGATAAACGGGAGGAAGCCGAACTCGTATATAAAACAGCAGATCCCAACCATCCTGGGGTTAAAAAGCTGTTTGGACAAGGGGATATATATGTCGCAGGACCTATTTATTTAATAAATGGGGCATCACATGAGCCATTCGAAAAATTTCATTTGAACCCTTCCGAAACGAGAAAGATATTCAAGGATTTAGGTTGGAATACTGTGGTTGGGTTTCAAACGAGGAACCCTGTACACCGGGCCCATGAATACCTGCAAAAAACAGCTTTGGAAACTGTTGATGGACTATTATTGCATCCTCTTGTCGGTGAAACGAAAAAAGATGATATACCTGCCGATGTTCGAATGGAAAGTTATCAAGCTTTACTAAAAGGATACTACCCATTGGATAGGGTCTTGCTTGCCATATACCCAGCGGCAATGCGCTATGCAGGGCCAAGGGAAGCAGTATTTCATGCAATTGCTCGTAAGAATTATGGGTGCACACATTTTATTGTCGGCCGAGATCATGCAGGTGTAGGCGACTATTACGGCACATATGATGCCCAAGAAATCTTTAACCAGTTTGACCCTCTGAAAATAGGGATAAAACCCCTGTTCTTTGAACATAGCTTTTTCTGCAAAAAATGCTTGAACATGGCTTCCATGAAAACCTGTCCCCATAAAGATGAAGACAGGTTTATATTAAGTGGGACCAAAGTCAGGGAAATGCTTCGGAAGGGACTTATCCCGCCACTTGAATTTACGCGTCCTGAGGTGGCTGAGGTACTTATTAGAGGCATGAAGAGAAATGAAGGTGAGTAAGCTATTGTAAACGCCTTTAGAGATTATTCAACAGTTACTCGCTTCTTGGATAGGATCCGGAATAAGGCAATGAAAGTGCAAAGCATAACATTCAAGAATCCTGTTAACATCATTCCTATAAAAATGGCTCTCACTTTAGTTTGGATTGCCAAAATTTAGGGTTTGGGTTATTCTTTATTAAAATAACGGAGCAGGATGGTTTAAGAACAGTTTTTGACGATTCGTAGATATTAAGTGAATATATCGAATTGGAGGAGGGTAAATGAAAGCAATTGTATACACAAAGTACGGTCCCCCCCACGTTCTTCAACTAAAAGAGGTAGAAAAACCTACTCCTAAAGATAATGAAATACTGGTAAAAGTAAAAGCGACAACGGTAACAATGGGGGATATTCGGTCACGTAGCTTTAAAGTTCCTCTCTCTGTTTGGCTGCCTGCTCGGGTCATAATTGGTTTAAGACGTCCAAAAAAATCCATATTAGGCTTGGAGTTATCTGGGGAAGTTGAGTCAGTAGGTAAGGATGTCAAGCTGTTTAAAGCAGGTGACCATGTATTTGCAGCTTCCCAAGTGGGTTTTGGTGCTTATGCCGAGTATAAGTGTCTGCCTGAAGACGGATCAGTAGCCATTAAGCCCAATAATTTATCATTTGAGGAATCCGCAGCCATTCCAATAGGGGCACGTACAGCATTGTTTTATCTTAGAAAAGCTAACATAGAGAGTGGTCAAAAGGTTCTTGTTTATGGTGCTTCAGGAAGTGTCGGAAGTTATGCAGTTCAGATTGCCAAGTATCTCGGAGCAAGAGTTACAGGGGTTTGCAGTACCACAAATTTAGAATTGGTAAAATCTCTGGGAGCCGATAAAGTAATCGACTACACTAAAGAAGATTTATCCAGAATGGATGAGACCTATGATGTTATATTTGAAGCGGTAGATAAGAGTTCGTTTTCAGCTTGTATGAAATTGCTGAAAAAGGACGGAACTTATCTAAATGTCACTGTACCGTTACCAGGTGTTCGAATGCTATGGACTAAATTGACAAGCGGCAAGAAGCTAATATTGAGTCGGAATTCACCTGAAACCCCCGAAGCTCTAAACTTACTTAAAGAACTTGTTGAAGCGGGGAAGTTAAAAGTGGTCATTGACAGATATTATGCGTTTGAAGAGATAGTTGAAGCCCATAGATATGTCGAGAAAGGACACAAGAAGGGAAATGTCGTAATAACTGTGGAACATAACAGCAAATCCTAATTAGGGCAGAGGATATTCAATTAATGTATTCATTGAATGTCTATATATCATGTAATCTGTTTATGGATTGGGAAACTATGATATCAAGCCCTTATAAAGCTAAAGTTTGCGTTCTTTTTATAGGGTTAGCCGGATTTTTATACTGGTTGACCTTTTTTTGAATGGAAGTCTGATATATCAGTAGCTAGGGTAGTACGTGCGGGTGTTGCGCTACAAATTTATGGAGGCCTAAAGGTAGTTGATCAAAATTAATGGGACATAAAAAAATGGGGATGCACAAAAATTCATGCATATCTAAGTAGGGCAATGCGAAGGGACGTGTATCGAAAGTAATTTCAAGGGCCTGGGGCGGTTATTTATATAAATGTTCATAAACAAATAAAGATGGTTTTTCTCAAGGATTTATCCAAGTTTAAACTAATTTGAATGGCTAAGAGGAATCTAGTTTTAAGGAGTGGAGAAATGTTTCCTATATTAAGAACTGAACGGTTGGTCTTGAGAGAATTGGTCGAAGGTGATGCATGGGATATATTAAAATGTTTTTCCAATCCAGATGTATTACGGTATTATGGTCAAACTCCATTAACAAATACAGATCAGGTGAAGCAAATTATTAGGAATTTTTCAAAGAATTTCGATGAAAAACGTGGGATTAAATGGGGAATTGAATTGAAAGGGAAGGATGGCATCATTGGAACAATTGGATTTCAAGAGTGGTCTCATGAACATAAGAGAGCAGAACTGAGCTATGCACTTTTCCCAAGTGATTGGGGTAACGGTTATGCAACAGAAGCTGCCAGTGAGGTGATTTCTTATGGTTTTAAAGAGATTGACCTAACGCGTATTGGAGCAATTGTTTTTATTGAAAATAAAGCATCCAATAAGTTGTTGACAAATTTAGGTTTCAAAAAAGAAGGGATATTGAGAAATTATATGTACCAAAATGATGTTTCATTTGATACTAATCTATACTCTTTAATAACAGTAAAACCTTAATGAAATAACAAATTCCTATTTAAACTAAAGTTTCTCTTGTATACAGCTATTGTGAAACAGAGAAAATCCTTCATTCCGGATTATATTCCAACGGATATGAATGAAGCTCTAATTAATGAGGCTGAAATAATATTAAAGATTGATTATTATCTGTAGATGGAGGATGGTTTGGCAGGTACCATAGTGAAATACCTTAAAGTACCAGCATTTAAGAAGCTAAGACACTACAATTCATGTTTTAATAGAAATAGTAGTAGTGTCTTAGCATCTCTTATTTTTTTCGATGATCCACTATAGTATTAGTGTATAAAGATATGGAATCAGGTAATGCTGTTGCGCTAGGCAGATATACCTTTATTTTTCCTTTGAAGAATCCAAATTTCCATTGCCCCGGAGCCAAGCAATACACCTGAAACAATGAAGATCAGACCAATGAAATGTGCAGGCACAATGGCTTCATTAAGAAAAAATGCTGCCCCTAACAGAGAGAATAAGGTGTTTAAGTTAAGAAATATGGATGATTCGGCTGCGCCTACCTGACCAATTGCATAATTATAGCTCATGTGTCCAAGGGCAGTGGCCAAAATAGCTGAGAAAAAGAACGCTCCCCAGGTGGAAGGCGGTGCAGTTGCCAGGGAAGATAAGCCATCAGGTTCCTTCCATAAGCTAATGGCAAATAGAATGAAAGACCCGATCAGCATCATGTAGCCGGTTAATAATCGTGGGTCCATTGTTTTTGAGGCTTTATTTATGAGTATGAAACTTAACGCCTGTGAAAGAATGGATAGCAAAATATCCACATCCCCCAGATTAATAGCATGAATTCCTCCACTTCCTGCCATGACGGTAAAACTCACACCTAGCGCACCGCAAATAAAGCCAAGAAGCCTGATTAAAGTGGGCTTTTTTCGAAAGAATATCATAGTCAAGATGACAGTCAAAATAGGTCCCATGCCCAAAATCAGCCCAGCATTCGACGCGGAAGTTTTCGTTAATCCCTCAGCTAAAAAATAATGATGAAAAACGACACTCAAAAGTGCTCCACCAAAAACGTAAAAAAGTTCACTTTTTTTAGGAAGACGTATTAGTCCAAGAATGATAAGGATAAGAATTACTACAAGGGAAGCTGTAAAAATTCTCAAAGAAGTTATTGTTATTGGCTGTGTATTCGCAACTAAAATTTTAATAACTGAAACGTTTAATCCCCATGTGATCATAATTCCGGAAAGTAAGATGTAAATTTTCACATAGCTCATTCAAAACAACCTTTCAAACTTATTTAACAATACATTATACAACTTTCTCCAAATTAATAGCAAAGAGTAAAATTTGAAATAAAAGTCCTAAGATGAAAAATCAGAAACCGCTAATCAATTTAAAGTCCCTTCCGTTTTCCGTAATATGGTTTTCATCGTTGGTTAGCTTAAAGATGTCTCGGAAAAAGGTGAAATAAAAATAAAATCAAGACAAAGCATATGATGAGGCTAGAAAGATTTATGTACTAGATGTTGCTAATGAGGATAAATCTGTAACATTCAATATCGCTGAAGCTAAGACACAAATACCAAATGGTACTAAGGTTACTAAGGTCTATATTTTATGAGGTATCACTAAGCGGTTCTGTTATGCTATCTAGTGCAGAAGTTGAATTTACAGCAAAGAATAGTGCTTATGTGGATTATGTCATTAGAACCCAAAATAAAGAGTCCGAGGCAATAAGCAAAGAGCGGTACCTAAAATGAAACAGATAAAAGATATTGGATAAATAATAATGTGTACCAGCCACTTCTATAAGCACTAAGGGAGTGGCCTTTTTTAGTTAATTTGTATGCAAGGTTAAATAAACTACCTAAATTTTCCTTTTTATAATGGTAAAAACTCATATCACTTATGATAGTATAGAGGCCAAATCCTTAAAGCAATATTTTTGGACAGAAATTAGAGTTCAGCATGCAAAAACGGTCCAGCAACAATAAAGTCGTTTAGTTTTGAAGTTTCATACTCGCATAATACCGTTATAAATTTAGTTCAAATATAAAATAAGATATTTAATTTCACTCGTCATAAAGTGATAAACCCAATAATAATGATAATAAAGTTGTAAGAATTGGACTGTAAACCCTTGAGGTTACTATGAACAAAATTGTCCTAGGCGAATACTGTGGCAACACAGGCGAAATTGCAGGCCTGACTGTATCAGACGAGGTTTTTCGGGCCAGATTCGATTTTATAAGGTTCAAGAAGTGAAGGGAATTATATAGGTAAAAGCTTTGGTTCGCTATGTGATGGGAGAAATTTTACTTAGACAATTGATAGAGGCCACCTTAAGTAATCAATATCTATGGGGGAAGGATTTGAGCGATATCACGAACCTAGGAAACGAATTATGTCGATATTTGGAAGGGGTGATGGACTGAAATTATAGTTGTTGGGTAGGTAAAGTTGATGAATAACCTTCCAATCTCTTATATTATAGCCCGTCAGCGGTGAATGTTTGCACTTGAAAGATCAGTAAAAGTGAAATGAACATATGTTTTCCAAAATGAATGTGCACTAACATTCCTTATTTTTTACTTTATTTTATTTGTATTTTTGGTATAATTGATTAGTGATAAATTTTATTGGTAGTTTCCTAATGGAAAGATATCAAAAGAATTACATATACTTTATTCCCGTGAAGGGGAGTAGCGTCAGGTATAACCTGAAATAAAGTCGTCATTACGTGGGAATTCCACCGGCTTTATTGGCCTAATTCATTTAGTGCTTAGCGAGACCTTTGCCATTTATGGCAGAGGTCTCTTTATTTTTGTATAAAGGAGGAAAATGTATTGGATTTTTTATCAGGTGAATTTATTTCAGGACTTTTAGCGATCATTATGATAGATTTGGTTCTTGCTGGTGATAATGCGATCCTTATTGGATTGGCTGCAAGAAAGCTTCCAAAAGATCAGCAAAAAAAGGTGATAATATGGGGAGCAGTCGGGGCAATCGTGATAAGGATCATTGCAACGCTGCTGGTTGTCGTAATCTTAAAGGTGCCTGGACTGCATTTAATAGGGGGATTACTTCTGGTATGGATCGCTTATAAGCTCCTTATCGATGAAGAAGAACACGATTTGAAGCCTGCAGACTCCATGTGGGCTGCCATAAAAACCATTATTATTGCAGATGCTTTGATGGGATTGGATAATGTCCTAGCGGTTGCAGGAGCTTCTCATGGTAACTTCACTTTAGTGGTAATCGGTTTACTTGTATCCATTCCAGTAGTGATGTATGGAAGCACTTTGATCTTGAAACTGATTGAACGCTTCCAATTCATCATAATAATTGGTGCGGGAATTCTAGGCTGGACAGCTTCTAAAATGATTGTAGCTGAACCGTTCATGCACGACTACTTTGTAAATCCCTTCATCAAATATGGATTTGAAGCAATTGTCGTGATTGGAATCCTGGTTGCTGGGACTTCAAGACAGCAAAAGATAGAAAAAGAGAAAGCAAACAGCGATAAAATGCAAATTGAACGTAATGGATAATGGGGACCAAGAGACCTTTCGTAAATGAAAGGTCTCATCTTTTTGTCTAAGCCCGAATTGATATAAGTTACCAAAACAAGGAAAGGGTGTACCAAAGTCAGGACTTTGGTACACCCTTTTGCAACTATTTAAGGAAACGATGATATGCTCTTTTGTCTTAATCCATGAAAAGAATATGATTAATCTTAAAAATTCCAGCTGCATTCAGATTACTATATCTATCTGGGTCAATTGATCCCTGTTTTATATAGTGCGTATTTATTAGTTTAAGTTAATCCATACACTTTTAACTTCCGTATAATTATCCAATGCATAACTGCCCATTTCCCGACCGATTCCACTTTGTTTATAACCACCAAATGGAGATGCTGCATCAAAGGCGTTATAGCAGTTTACCCATACTGTACCTGCTTTTAATTCATTAGCCACATAATGGGCTTTTTTTACATCTTGTGTCCATAAACCAGCAGCCAATCCGTATTCAGAGTTATTTGCACGGTTTATCACATCGTCCAAATCGTCAAAAGGCATGGCAGCTACAACAGGACCGAAAATTTCTTCTTTAGCGATTGTCATATCATCTTCAACACCAGCAAATATTGTAGGTGCTACAAAATAACCCTCTCCTTGTCCGTAATTGCCCCCTGTAACCACTTCAGCTCCTTCAGACTTCCCTTTTTCGATATAACTGCCCACTCTTTCCAATTGTTCACTGGATACCAAAGGCCCTATCTGGGTAGATGGATCAAGACCGGCCCCTTGTTTAATATTTTTTGCGTGGGACACTAAGTCAGCTACTACGTTATCATAGGATTTCTTCTGAATATACAGGCGGGAACCGGCACAGCAAACTTGTCCTTGATTAAACATGATGCCCATTAAAGCACCAGGAATGGCTTTACTCATATCTGCATCCGGTAAAATGATATTAGGTGATTTCCCGCCTAATTCCAACGAGATTTTTTTCACGGTACCCGATGCTTGGCGCATGATCATTTTCCCTACTGAGGTTGAACCTGTAAACGCAATTTTATCGACATCAGGATGGTCTACAAGCGGTGACCCTGCTGTCTCACCAAATCCAGGTATCACATTAAGTACGCCAGGAGGAAAACCTGCTTCAAGCGCCAATTGCCCTAAATATAATGCTGAAAGCGGCGTTTGCTCCGCTGGTTTTAAAACGATCGTACATCCGGTTGCAAGGGCTGCACCTAATTTCCATGCGGCCATAAGTAGAGGGAAATTCCAAGGGATGATCTGTCCTACCACTCCAACTGCTTCATGACGGGTATAATTAAAGTAATTCCCTGCAACAGGTATTGTTTGACCTACTATTTTAGTGGTCCATCCAGCGTAATAACGAAAGTGATCGATTGCAAGTGGGACGTCTGCATTTGTGGTTTCGCCAATTGGCTTACCATTATCCAGGGTATCTAATTGTGCTAACGCCTCTTTATGATCCTCCATAAGATCCGCTAATTTATTAATGAGGCGACTGCGTTCTGATGCACTCATTTTTTTCCAAGGACCGTTGTCGAAAGCCTTACGGGCTGATTGGACGGCTTTATCTACATCTTCTGGTCCTGCTTCACTCACAATGGCCAGAACCTTGCCGTTTGAAGGATCGAGGGTCTTAAAGGTTTTTCCTGAAGCAGCTTCCACCAATTCCCCATTAATCAAAAGCTTTTTAGTGCCTTTTAAGAAATCTTGCACTCGCGGATTAAGTTTAATAGTTTGTTCCATGTATAATACCCCTTTTCAAAGTAAAGTTCGATCATGTAAATCTGTTTGGACATGGCGTTCCCTAAGTATAAGGATCAGGCATATGTTTATGTCTTCAATTTATCTTTGGCTATCTGTGGCATGCATGAATTTCTTTAGTCATTGGAATCTAAGGTTCTCGATTTTTTGGAATTCTTTCCCTCCTCATCAAAAAGGAATAAATTTCTCGTCTTGTAATTATGCAAGTCATATGCCAATAACAAAAAAACAATGAAATCAATCGAAGTGGAGCGAAGGAAGGCATATAACTGTTCCAAAATGGAAAAGTTATGTGTTCCATTTTGGAACAAAAAAGTATAATATTTGGTATAACTCAGTTTTCACTTTGGTTAATATCTGAATTTTCTGTTATGATTAAATTATATGGATGAACCTTTAATGCTCTGAAACTGAAGAGAGCTTATAGTGACCTTAATGAAAAATTGAATCAAAATAACCGTTGCCGTTTATTGGATTTTACATATGGGAGGACTTATTCAATGTCTGTTAATATTAACGCAGGTAAAGAAACCATTCCGGCATTTATTCAAGAATCATGGAAGCGGTGCCATTCAAAAGGACTTCAGCCAAGCATGATGGATAAGGAAGATATGCTTGGCGAATTTGAGTTGGCTGAATATCACGATCAATACGCAGAACTCCTGTACCATTCTTCCCCCCTTTTAGAAGAAGTTTATAGTTCGATCAATGGCATGGAGTCGATTTTATTACTTGCTGCTCCTGAAGGATATATCATTGAAACAGTTGGCGATCCAGCTTTCATACGGCATGCAGATAATGTTTCCCTCAGAAAAGGGGCCAATTGGCTAGAGGAATCAAAAGGGACAAATGCAATCGGAACGGCCATAGTAGAGAAAAAACCTGTATTGATTCACGGCAATCAACACTTTCATCAGGATAACCATTTCCTTACTTGTGCCGCTTCCCCCATTTATCACCCTGATGGGCATCTACTAGGTGTTTTGAACTTAAGCAGTCATCAACAGAATTATCATCCTTTTTCCATTAGTTTAGTTCAGAGGGTGGCTGATAGTATCAAACAGGCACTCCAATTGTCCCATACTCAGAAAAGGGAGAAAAACCTTTATTTTATATATGATCAATACCCTGATCCTCTAATTACCATTGATAAAGAGGGCAAAGTTACAAATCTCAATATTGCGGCGTCAAATATTATTGGCACATTGAAAAAACCCATATCGAATATAATATCAGGATTAGACCCACTTGTTTTAGGAAAAAGGATTTCAATAAAAGACCAGGAATTCGCAGTTCAAACCCTTGGTGAAAACATAGAACATCAATCCTCCGTGATCCTACGGTTAAAAAAACAAAAATTAAATGATGGTTTAACTAATCGATATCAATTTACCGATATGATCAGTAATGATCCACAAATGAATCAAACCATATCCATTGCTAAAAGAGCTGCAATGCTTGATATCAGCCTGCTAATTACAGGAGAAAGTGGAACGGGAAAAGAGCTGTTCGCTCAATCCATTCATGGGGTTAGCTTAAGAAGTGATAAACCGTTCATCGCGATCAACTGCAGCGCAATACCCGAAAACTTATTGGAAAGTGAGTTATTCGGGTATGAAAAGGGTGCCTATACTGGCGCAAAAAGCGGCGGACATAAGGGGAAATTCGAAGCTGCTGATGGCGGAACCCTATTTTTGGATGAAATCGGGGACATGCCGCTTTCAGCTCAAGCGACTCTGCTTCGCGTGCTTCAGGAACGATGTGTGACGCGTGTCGGCGGACATGCTTCCATTCCAATCAATGTAAGGATCATCGCCGCCACCAACAAAGACTTACAAAAAGAAATGGAAGCGGGAGAATTCCGTGCCGATCTATTTTTCCGACTGTGTGGATTATCTTTAAAACTTCCAAATTTAAGGAGTCGTAAAGATTTATTACTGTTAGCAGAATATATTTTAGCTGAAATACCTTATAAGAATGAATATACCGAACTAACGGACGATGCTAAATCATTCATTTTGGAATATTCTTGGCCAGGAAATTTCCGCGAATTACAAAACGTGCTCGGGCAGGCAGTATTCCTAGCTGATAATGGCCCGATTACAAGGGGCATGCTTAGGGCACTTTGCCCTGTTTCAACTACACTGGAAGAAAGGGCAGATGCCGATCGGGGACCAAGAAACTTTCAAGAACATGAAACCCAACTTATTAGAAAAGCGTTGGAAAGAACAAATGGAAATATTAGTACCGCCGCAAAACAACTTGACATCGGCCGAAATACACTTTATAGAAAAATGAAAAAATATGGAATCGCCTTTCAAAAGTAAGAGTTTCATAGGATATAAAAAGCGGGAATGAAGCGGTTTCCTTTTATTGCCATTTCTGATCCCCGCCTGATTTGTTGGTTCTTTGTTATCGCAAGCACTACCAAAACAAGCTACATTTCAACCTCAAAAACAATAATTTATGAAGTGCAGAAAATCAAAATCTCATATAGAATGATGTTATTGATATAGTATCTAAAATTCCGCAAGGGGATGTGGTGGTCAAAAGTATGGAATTGTCATTTGAACATATGAAGTATAAAAATGTATTGATTCAATATCTGGAAGAAAATGAATCTTTGTTTTTAAATGAATGGAACAAGACCATTAAAATCGATGAAATAGACCCCTACAAAGAAAGAATTAAAGAAAATGGATATGGCATGTACTCGCTGGTCATCCAAACGTTTAAGGAGGAATTGTTTGAAGATGTGTTGATTAAATTAGCTTACCAGGTTGCGAAAGAACGCCTTGAAGCTAATATCAACATCGGGGATTTTCTTTATAATATTAATTTAGGGCGAAATATCATAATCAGGAATGTTTTTGGTGCCAATATCCCCATTTATTATATGCAGAAATTCATTAATGATATCAATTTGCACTTTGATACGTTCAGTTATCATGCCGTAACGAGATATACGAATCTTACAAATGAAGTGATTGAGGAAAAAAAGTCTTATATCAGTGAAAACCATAAAGATAAATTAGCGGTACTGGGACAGATATCATCAAGCTTTGTACATGAGTTCCGAAACCCGCTTACAGCTATCATGGGGTTCAATAAATTATTGAAGAGGGAGAATCCAGGCTTAAAGTATTTGGATATCATTGATTATGAATTAAATCAGTTGAATTTCAGGATAACCCAATTCCTGCACACCTCTAAATCTGATTTTAATGAGGAACAACGAGAAGAAATTTCCGTGTTAAAGTTAATTGAAGAAATACAAGAACTGACATACGCGAATATTGTGGATGCCAGCGTAAACGTGGAATTAGATATTTATCCAAACTTAGTCATGACAGCGAACAAGGATGGGTTGAAACAAGTGTTCTTGAATCTTTTTATAAATTCCATTGATGCATTAAAGGATAAGGAACACCCTAGAATTTTGAAGATAGACTCTTTAATTGAGGCGAATGAGAAAATAATTCGAATTTCTAATAATGGACCGGCCATTGCCAGTGAATTGATCGAATCAATTTTTGAGCCCTTTGTCACAACAAAAGAGTTAGGAACGGGAATTGGATTATATGTATGTAAAAAGATCATTGAAAGGAATGATGGGTATATGAATTGTGTCTCTAATGAAAATTTAACCACATTCAGCATCCATTTCCCCAATGTTCAGAACTGAATTTATTAGGGGTTAATACATATCATATAGTGACTTTACATACAGCATTATATACATACCGATATTTTCGACGCTTGTACATAGATCTTTGATTAATAGCGGAAGGGCATTCCGGGTTTGCCGGTATATTACATAAAATCATTCTCAGTGAAATAAATCTATTTGGAAGATGCCAAGAAATCATAATTTGGATTTTAGCATCTTTTTTTTATCCCTGTTATTTTTCAGTATATATGTGTGTCGAATTTTAAAAGAAAACAATTAAATTGTCATTTTTTAATTCGATTGTGAATCAAAAAGGGTCAATAATTAATATGTGAATCGAAAATTGAATTTATGATTCAGTATCGAATCGTTTTAAATTTATAAAAGCGTTAAACCCTACTAAAATGACTATCCTTTTTTTGGCATGGATATTGCTTTTATTTATATAAGTATAAAATTTTAGTGAGAAAGGGTGCCTTTATAAAAAAAAGAAGAGATAGGAAGGAATAATAGAGCTGGCTAACTATATTTTTACATAAAAGGACTTCACTCAACAAAAAGCAAAAAGTGCAAAATCACCCAGGAACATTATACTTTCCGTGTATTTCGTTGAGGGGCTGATGGTAGTAAAGAAGGAGTATAAAATATAAAAAGAAAGCGGATACAGTTAATAGAGTATATGCTGTGCAATATACATATATCGATTGTGAATTTGGCCTTATTAAAACTAATGATGAAACGGGATAAGACTGTAACATTTTTTGAATGAGAGATTTCTACTAGGGTACCCATGGGCAGTGGTTTACTGCTTACAAAACGGTAAATAGACAGTATTAAAGGAAGGTGACGATAGTGGCACTTCAAACAAATGAATTGAAACATGGTCTCAAGACCAGGCATGTCACAATGATTTCTATTGGCGGGGTAATTGGGGCAGGACTATTTATCGGAAGCGGAACAATAATAGATTCAGCAGGACCTGGTGCTATTTTATCGTATATAATCGCAGGATTGATGATAGTGCTTATAATGCGCATGCTGGGTGAAATGGCTGTAGTAAATCCTGATAGTGGATCCTTTTCAACATATGCGCATCAAGCATTTGGTCCCTGGGCCGGATACACGATCGGCTGGTTATACTGGTTCAACTGGGTTATCATCATTGCTATTGAAACTACGTTATTGGGTACTATGATTCATGATTGGTTTCCTGGTATACCTATGTGGGCTGCTAGTCTATCTTTCCCTATATTAATGACGATTACTAATATCTATTCAGTAAAAGCTTACGGGGAATTTGAATACTGGCTAGCTTTCATGAAAGTGGCTGCCATTGTAATATTCCTCTTCCTGGGTGCCGCCATGATTTTTGGATTTGTTCCGGGATTTGATTCACCAGGCCTTTCAAACATTACTGGGGATGGAGGATTTTTTCCAAAAGGTTTTCTGCCTGTCCTCCTTAGTGTGATATTCATTACTTTCTCTTTATCGGGAAGTGAGGTAGCTGCCATTGCTGCAGGAGAGTCTGAAAACCCTGAAAAAAATATTATTATAGCCATAAACAGTGTTGTATGGCGTCTCCTTCTTTTCTTTGTTGGTTCAGTGACCGTGTTGGTTCTCGTAATCCCCCAGGGGGCTGAAGATTTACTAAAAACCCCCTATGCCACCGTATTTGATATGGCAGGTCTCCCAGCAGCGGGTCAAGTCATGAATATCGTAATCTTCACTTCATTGCTTTCTGTTTTGAATTCAGGGTTATATACAAGCTCTCGTATGTTATATTCTTTATCAAAAAAAGGTGATGCACCGAAAATCCTTTCTCGTGTGAATAAGAGGGGAATCCCGATTTGGGCGTTAATGGCAAGTGTTTTCTTTGCTTATGTGTGCACGACATTTAAATTTGTATCTCCTGATAAATTGTTTGCTTTTCTCGCAAACAGCTCTGGAGGAGTCACTATGATCATGTATATCTTTATCGCCTTTTCTCATCTATATTTACGGAAAAAGACGGAAAAAGAAAATCCCGGAACACTCAAAGTGAAAATGTGGCTATTCCCTTATTTAACCTACGCGACTATTGCCGTATTATTTATTATATTTGTTGCTCAGGCGTTTATTGATTCCATGAGATTGCAATTCTTTCTTACAACCCTTCTCACGATTCTAGTAATTGGGTCATACTTTCTGTTTTATCATAAGAAAAAGGTAATAACTCCTGAACAAGAAGCAACACTAAAAAAAATTCACGTTAAGGAAGGGTAACGGATGTAGTCGATTTTGTGTAATTATAGAAAGAAAAGATTGACTATTCTAATAAAATGCTGCTCTTAGTGGGCAGCTTTTTGTGCGACGGGCAGTCGTAAGGGATGCTGACACTGTCAGCGTCCCTCATTTTTTCTTTATTCGACAGAGACGTCATTTCGATGAATCGACTGGAAAAAGAAGGAAGAAATTGAATCCCAGATGGTGAAAGTCCATTCCCAAGGAGGGGTCATTTCTCCGTTACTTGCCAACGTGTATCTAATGAAATGGATTGGGAATGGGATTTGCATGGAATACGCTTTGTTCGTTATGCGGATGACTTTCTACTTTTTGCCAAATCAGAAGCATATCAAAGAAGCAGCCTATATCACAAAAGAAAAGCTAAAAGAACTAGGGTTAGAAGTTTCAAAGGAAAAGACGAAAGTCATCAACTTTCAAAAGGATAACCTTGATTTTCTGGGATTTACGTTTCATCACTGGAGAGAAGGAAGGAAAGACAAAAAGTCGGTTTTTCATGTGACGCCAAAGAAAGAACCTATAAAGGATTTTCGACTATAGATTAAGAAAAAAACGAGGAAAACGTTCACTCTAAGTAAAGATGAGTGGATAGATCGTGTGAATCCAATCATAAGAGGAAAGGGCAACTACTATGTGACAGTGGTTGAAGCCATAAAAGCAAATACAGAATTAGGAAGCCCCAACCATTGTCTACCGAGATGGGTTCATAGAACACTGTCTGACATAGATGGATATACAAGGAAGAGATTGAGGGTGGCCTTTATCCATAAACATCCGTCACAAAGGAAAGAGTTAAAGATGCGTAATTTATGGAACAACTCGTTCTTCTTGAAGATTCAATTGATTCCTTCTTACTGGCTTTACTTAAATAAAGTCTATGGATACACAAAAGAGCAATACCTAAATGAGATGATAAGTAAATCTAAACGTAAAGTGCAAAATGAAATTAAGCGAATAAAAGTAAAAGGTGAGAAATATTATACTCCTCACCGACTCCAAAAGTTGCAAAATGCCTGGAACGCATCCTCTTGATAAACACTTATAACATATGGGTAAGCCGTATGCCTTAATAGGGCACGTACGGTTTGATAAGGGGAAAGACACGAGAGTGGTTTCCCTACTTTATTGATAGGTCCAAAAGGATGGTAATTATACCGAAGAAAAACTTGTTGGAAATTTGGATATAAACGGTTTTCTATCACTTCATTTCTGGCTGATTTTTAGTGCAGACGGTGATTATGATACTCATTCATTTGCAACTTTGAAATCCTTTGCTAGAATATAATCTATAGAAAAGATTAGGAGTGGTTACTGTGGCTGAAACTCCAGCTGAAGATTTGATTCATTATATCGCACCAAAAGGAGAGTATATCCCTTTTTTAGATGATACGGACTATATCGCTAAAGGATTGGAATGGAAATTATTCACTGCCCGTTCGGTAAAAAGGGAACTATTATATAAAAGCGGTAGCTTTCAAGGAAAAGTCAAATTAGCAGGGTATGAACAATATGGCAACGGTCTAGACACGGTAGTCGTTGAATTTGAAAATGGTAAGCTTAGTTGCATTCACCCTTCCTATTTAAAGGAAATGCAAAGTTCCAGTTTCGGAAAAGAGTTGTTGAGTGGACCGGTTTCCGAGACATCCGCAGTACCAAGTGAAAAGGAACAGGTAATAGATGCTCCAATAACGGAAACTTCCGATCAGCTAAGTGAAGAACCAAAAAAGGCAAAAACCAAAAGTAAAAGGACCACAGCAAAACCTAAATTGGAGTTACCTGGAGAAAAAGTTCATTTCACCGCAACCGTCAAGGAGTTCACGGCGAAAATGAACCATTTCACTGGTGAAGAAGATGAAGTCATACTCTTGGAGAATGTCAAAGTGACAACGGAACCTGAACTTACAATCGGTGATGCATGGTGTGGATATAGCAAGACATTAAAAAAAGCTGAGCTCGAAGAAGGGGACGAAATCGAATTTGATGGAAAAGTGGTCGATAAAAAATACAATAAAGAAATACGATATAAAGTAAATAATCCATCCAAGTTAGTGAAAAAGGGGATGGACGCTTAAAATGCATGAAGTTATACAAAAAAGGGAGTAAGCCGCTGCTGACTCCCTTTTTTGTATGCATATCTCATTGCATTAATCAGTTTCAAATAGGTTTTTGTGATCTGGAATATATTCGTGTGTGGTAGGTACAACATGTAAACACCAAAGTAATGCCAGATCATTCTCCATTCGTATCGTTCGGGGTTTTTCCCTTTTGTGGTTTCATATATTCCAGTGTTGGGGATAATACATTAAGATAATTATAAAGATAAGGGGGGGCTTTTATTTGAAAGAGTTATTTCAGTTATTAAAACAAGGAAATAAATCGGCGTTCATTGCTGCCTGTGTGAATAGTATCGTCGCAGTACTTAAGGGGATTGCTTATTTCATGACAGGGAATGTCGCTATGTTTGCTGAAACATTACATACTTTGGGTGATGCTGCGAATCAGTTTTTCGTCTTCATTGGTTCAGCACTAAGTAAAAAGTCACCAACTGATCGATTCCCCGATGGCTTTGGGCGTTTAGTAAACCTCGTATTATTAGGTGCGGTATTGGTTGTCGGGATCATGTCTTATGAAACGATTAAAGAAGGGTTTCATCACATATTCCACCCTGTAGAATCAACTGGAATCATTATTAATTTGTCCATCCTTTCCTTAGCGGTTGTGTTGGAATCATATGTTTTATTTAAAGCTATGAAAGAAGTGTTACATGAGACTGGAATTGAAGCAAAAGGAGTAGCCGTCATCTTTAAGAGTTTTAATGGTTTAAAACGGGCAAAACCAGCTACGAAATTAGTATTCATGGAAGATATGGTGGCAACTGGGGGTGGGGTGCTTGCGATAATTGCCATTTTATTAGCAAACTTTACGCCCTTCATTCAAGCGGAAGGTGTTGCTTCTGTCATGATTGGTCTCGGTATGTTCTATGTAGTTGGAAGGGTGTTCCTTGACAATGCTGCGGGTGCTCTTGGGGAAGCGGATATAGAAATGCGTCAAAAGATTGGAACTTTGGTCATGGATGACCCAGATGTAAGAGATATACAGAAACTGGCAGTATTAAAAGAAGGGGAAGACTTTCATGTAGAACTTGAAGTGGAACTTGATCCCAATATTTCAATTGCCCAGGCTGATGACATTAAAGACCGGCTGTTTGATGAGATATTCAAGGAAAGAGGAGTAACGGATGTCATTATAGAATTTGATGAAAATGATGGTGTCCCAAAATGGGAAGGTCAGATTGAAAAGGAAAAGGAAAGGGAGTAGCAGGTGATTGACTGGTAAAATATAAAGTGTTCGGATTAGGATATATATGATTGATTAGTATCAGTGGAACCTGATGAAAAAGGTCACAAAAATTTTTGTGACCTTTTTCAGATCCAAAAACATCAAGGTCTGATATCTCATTTGAAAATGGAGAAAGCATAACCTTCCTTCATAGGAATCTCTGTTCAATTCTTCACGTTCTTTCCTTACGTAAGCAAAATAAGCTATCATGGACTTAGATACATAAAGAAGGATTAAGGAAGGGTGAATGAGATGAAGAAACCAGATATTAAATTAGTTGCACTTGACATGGATGGCACGCTTCTGAATATCGCGGGAGCGATTTCTGAAGAAAACCGGAAAGCGATTAAAGAAGCTGAAAATCAAGGGATTTTTGTTGTATTGAGCACAGGAAGATCCTATGCGACATGCAGTGATTTCGCAAAGTCAATGGAACTCCGCTCATACCTCATAACGGTAAACGGAAGTGAAATTTACGATAATCAAGGAAAACTGGTGGAAAGGAATACCGTTGATAGTGAGTCCATACAATGGATGTGGGAATTAAGCCAAAAACATGGCACACATTTTTGGGCAATAAGTTGCGATAAAATTTACAGGGCTGAAATGCCTGAAAAAATCCATGATTCGCAATGGCTTAAATTCGGTTTTGATACAAATGATGAAGCCACCCGCCAAATCATCATGGATGAATTGATATCAAAAGGAAACTTTGAAATAAGCAATTCAAGTCCAACGAATATTGAAGTGAATGCCATGGGCGTTAATAAAGCGAAAGCTATAGAGCTTGTTTGTTCATTGCTCGATATTACTATGGATAATGTTATGGCGGTAGGAGACAGCCTTAATGACCTTGCCATGATTTCTGAAGCAAAAGTGGGAGTTGCAATGGGAAATGCCCAAGAAATTGTGAAAGAAAAAGCAGATTGGGTTACAGCAACAAACGAAGAAGACGGTGTGGCCAAAGCCATTCGTAAATGGGTGCTTTCAAACTAAATCGAAACTGTATATGGGACGTTTTTGAACTGCCCCGTAAATGTTAGACACCAAACATTTACGGGGTGTTTTTTATTGAAATGGCCTGAACGATATGAAAATTAGCTCCTGAATTAATTTCTTGAAAATTGTGTATTTTAGAAGTAAGATAATCTAGTAGTGTTATATTTTGGTAATGTATTAAAAATGGGAGGTTTCATAGATGAGAAGAAGTTTGCCTGAACATTGGTGGAATCAATTGTCTTTACCAGTTATCTCAGCACCCATGTTTTTAATATCTGGTCCTGAGTTAGTGAAAGAATGCTGTTTAAATGGAGTGATTGGCTCATTTCCAGCTCCGAATGCGCGGCCGATAGAGGTACTGGATCAATGGATGGGTGACATAAACGACACACTGATTGCTGCAAGGGTTAAAAAACCAGACAGCAAGATTGCTCCATGGGCAATGAATATGGTTGTCCACCGTACTTATAGCCGTCTTGAAGAAGAGCTGGAACTGGTCAAAAAGCATCAGCCTCCCGTCATCATTACTTCATTAGGTTCACCAAAACACGTAGTGGATGTCGTACATAGCTATGGTGGTTTGGTCTTTTCAGATGTAAGCAGTGTGGAATTTGCAAAAAAAGCTGCTGAGTCAGGTGTGGACGGATTGATCTTAGTTGCTTCTGGAGCCGGTGGTCATGCGGGTGAGATAAATAGTTTTGCTTTCGTTGACAGCGTAAGGACGTTCTGGGACGGAATCATTTTGCTTGCCGGGTCCATTAGTACTGGTCACAGTATCTTGGCAGCTCAGGCTGCGGGAGCAGATCTTGCTTATATGGGTACACGTTTTATCGTGGCAAAAGAGAGCAGGGCAAATGATGAATATCGTGAAATGCTTGTCGATTCTGATCATGATGACATCATCTTGACTGATGCATTTTCCGGCGTTAATTGTAATATGCTGAAACCGAGCATCAGAAAGGAAGGCATGGACCCAGATCAATTAGCAAAAAAAGATAAGGTCGATTTTGACAGCATGTCGAAGTCATCTGAGTCTAAAGCGTGGCGGGATATTTGGTCGGCAGGTCATGGTGTAGGGGCAATAAAAAAAATAGATACCGCTGCCGGCATCATCAAACAATTAGAAAGAGAATATCATGAATCTTTAGAGACATTGACCGGGCAGGCGGAAAAATTAAAAGGCATTATATCCAAATGATATGAAAGCGCTTCAATTAATTATGCAAATATAGTTTATTTTCACGTAAAAAAGGGTATCCATAATGGATGCTCTTTTTTGCATGATAACAGGGCTGATTTTTTCAGTTGATGATAAAAGTCTCTTCTCTTAAAAAAATACAATGTGAATAGAATATAAAATAGTAAATATAGGATGCGGGACAGTGAAAAAATATTGATAAAAGAATATATAAGTGTTATATTATTTTCGTGATAATGACCGAATGAACAAAATAGTCATTATTTGTTTTGAAAGTTATATATATTAATGGTGAAGATAAAATCATTAAATATATATTGCAGAAGCAAATGATTTAATTATGTATTCTTCAATCCATTTATCACTGAAATAGATAAATTAAACGGCATATTCGTCGTAAAGGAGGAATTGTTAGGCGTGTTAAAATCTTTTAAGGGTGAATTTTTAGCCATACTAAAACATCCTATGATACTCATTTCTATAATAGGGATCATAATGATCCCCTTATTATACAGCGGTACGTTTCTTTGGGCATTTTGGGATCCATATGGTAAGGTGGACCAATTGCCTGTTGCCATTGTCAATATGGATGAGGGAGCCGAGTTCAATGATTCGGAACTAACAATAGGAAAAGATTTAGTCAAAGAGTTAAAGGACAAAAAGGATTTCGATTGGCATTTCGTCAGTCAAAAAGAAGCCAATGAAGGTCTGGAAAATCAAGATTATTACATGAAAATAGAAATCCCGAAAAACTTTTCGAAAAATGCAACGACCTTACAGGAGGACAATCCGCAAAAACTTGATTTAATTTACACGTCTAATGAAGGGTTCAACTATATATCTACTAAAATAGGTGACGCAGCTTCAGAGAGAATCAAAGGGGAAGTTTCGTCTGCCGTTACGAAAACCTATGCGGAGTCAATGTTCGACAATTTGAACGAAGTGGCTGACGGACTCAAAAGTGCCAGTGATGGAGCTGGAGAATTGAAAGATGGAACAGATACAGTGAAGAACGGAACAAGCGAACTTGGTGATGGGATCAACTCAGCTAAAGAAGGTTCCAAAAAAGTGGATGAAGGGATTGATTCCGTTCATTCAGGCTCCGTGGAGATCCATGAAAACCTGGAAAAACTAGCTGAAAAATCATTAACCTTTTCGAATGGGGTCGGTTCGGCAGCTGCAGGATCAAAAGAGCTCAATCAAGGGTTACAACAGTTTAGCTCAGGTGTTGGACAAATGAAAGATGGCCAATCCGAGCTTTTGCAAGGGGCCAAGAAATCTGAAGCGGGAACCGGTGAATTGGCTTCTGGACTGCAACAGTCACTAGAGGGCTTCAATCAAATAGAAGAAAAGCTGCCCGCTTTGACAGCGGGGGCAAATGGCGTAGCTGCAGGTGCTGATCAGCTGTCAGGTGCATTATCTGAATGGAGTGCAGCATCGAGCGAAGCGAAAGCGGGGGCATCTGAAGTCTCAGCAGGTTTGGAAGAAGTTATTTCCGGATTGAAACAACAATCAGAAGCTACGGATGATCCAGCCGAGAAAGCGCGTTTGGATGGAGTGGTTGCTTCTCTATCCCGCATCAGTGAAGGTAGTAAAGGTGTTTCTGAAGGAGTGGGAAAACTATCAGCCAGTGCATCTGATATTGCAAAAGGCTCAAACAGTCTTAGTGATGGCGCAAATCAGGTAGGTGAAGGCACAAGTGCGCTAAGCGGTGGTTTTACTCAATTGAAGCAAGCTCAGGATAAACTTGCCAATGGAGCGAATGAACTGAAAAATGGTCAAGGTCAATTGGTGTCTGGATTGACAACTTTTGGCGCCAGTATAGATTCAGCACAGAGTGGGCTTGGACAGTTAACCAAAGGCAGCAATAACTTGGTGAGCGGCCTTGATCAGCTTGAAGATGGTTCAAAGCAATTATCAAGTGGAACCTCACAGCTTTCGGAAGGCTCGAAAGGTCTTGTTACAGGAACGGATAAGTTGAAAGAAGGTTCATCCAGCCTTACTAGTGGTATGGGAGAACTGGCTAATGGGGCTATTAAGTTACAAGATGGAATCGCTAAACTTTCAGATGGATCTGAAGAATTGCATGACGAATTGAAGGATGGGGCAAACGAAGCTGGCAACATAAAATCCAATGAAGAAGTATATGACATGTTTGCAAGCCCAGTTAAACTGGATAAATTGCCAATTAATAATGTACCGAATTATGGCACTAGTTTTGCACCATATTTAATTTCATTGAGTTTATTTATCGGGGCAATCGTCCTGACAATCATTTTCCCGTTAAGAGATCCTGCTGTTAAGCCTTCAAGTGGATTTAGCTGGTTTATTAGTAAATACAGCGTCATGGCTGTCATAGGAATCTGTCAAGCCATATTGGTTGACTCGATTTTAATTTTAGGACTTGGAATTCATGTTACGAGCCTGCCGCTATTTTTTGCAGTAAGCATTCTTGCTAGCTGCACATTCATGGCTATCATTCAGTTCCTAGGTTCAGCCTTTGATAATCCTGGCCGGTTCATAGCATTATTAATTTTGATTCTTCAACTGACCAGCAGTGGCGGAACATTCCCAAATGAATTGGTTCCTGGCTTCCTGCAAGGATTCACACCATTCTTACCGATGACTTATTCTATTAATGCTTTTCGGGCAGTCATCTCAACAGGAGATTATAGCTTCATGTGGCATAATCTTAGCATATTGGCCATATTCCTTGTTGTAGCATTAATATTATCACTCATTTACTTTATTTACCGGTATAAAAGATTGAATGGTGCATTAGATGAAAAACAGAACGAGGCAACTGTATAACAATGAAAAAACAGCGACCCATGATGGTCGCTGTTTTTTCATTAATATCCTATTTGCCAAGCGCTTCCAAGAAAGGCGTGAAAAAAGCCCCCGTTAATCACACTCGTAAATATACTGCTGCTCCCATGGAAAGGGAAATATGTAAAAAACGTTTAAAGTGACAAAACCATGTTAATCACTTGTATATGTTGTTAACAGCTATACCCTTGTCTTTTGAGAAGCAGGTGCATATTTCTTCATCGGATTTTTAGCAATGACATCTCTTAAATAAGGAAGACCTGAAGGACCCGGTTTCCTCATAAGTTCCATTAGGTAAGAAATATCGTCTAAAGCCCTGTGTGTTTGGAAATTGGTAATATTATGTGCCTGCAGTAATGTTAAGAGTTTACTATTCTCAAACCCATATTGCTTCCAAGGAACATTCCGCATCGTACAGAACCACTTTTGATCATTGATTTCCGGATACATTTGGTAGAGAAAACTTCTATCGAAAGAAGCATTATGTGCGAAAATCGAATCAGTGCGGGCAATGAAGGATTTAATTTTTTCATCGTGAAAACTTTTTCCTTCCACGGTGCTATATGGAATTCCATGAATCCTGTATGCTTGATCATAATTCATTCTTGCTTGATAGGAGAGAGGCTCCCTTAAAAATGATTCTTGATCAATAAGATTAATAATTTCCCCGGTTTCGCTGTTATAGGTAAACAGTATAAGGGCAAGCTCGATAATTTCATCAGAAGAGGGACGTAAACCAGTTGTTTCTACGTCTAGCACTAAACCTATTCTATTAGACAATTTTTTTTCCTCCAGTTGGGTTACATTCATCTATTATAGCTGACATAGGATAGCGATTGGAAGTGTGATGCATTGTTTTTAGGTCATTTTGAATGGCCCTTTCAGAATGACCTAAAAACAATTAGGCATTCCCAAAAATCACTTGGTAAGTGAAGGGATTTCAGAATGAAGTGAATGGTACATGCTGGTTGGGACGAGGATAACATTAAACCATATATGTTTTGGTAAAGACGAGGTTGTATAACATAGTTTAAAGAGATTTCCCTTCGAATCGAACTATTTTATAAAAGATAGAGATTCACAGCAATCTCTATCTTTTTATTAGTTGAAGTTCACAAGCATTGTAAAATGATTTCCAATTCATGGTCGACGATTTGTATAGTCTCTTCGTTTTTTTGAAGTCTTAAAATGCTCTTGGATTTATTTATATATTGCAGTCCTTCGTCAGGTTGCTGAAGATGAATCAGATTCTTACCAGTTAAAAGATGGAGTTCTGCATATAAATATAATGATTCTGTCGAATTGCAAATGTTGATCCCTTTAAGGGTATAATTTAGCGATTCTTGATAGTAATGAAGTTCAGACAAAGTCAGTGCCAATCCATGAATGATCTTCACGACAATTGTACCTTCTTGATTCACATGGGGAATATTCTCGATGAATTCCAGTGCTTCATTGAAGATGGTGATGGCCTCTTCATAATTTTTTGTTTTAAAATGGATAATTCCAATACTATTTAAAACTTCTATCTCCTGTTGATGAAAAATGACACGTTTACCCATTGTAATCTGAATGGCCTCATTCAATAAGTCTATAGCCTTTTGTTTGTCATTGTACAAATAAAAAAAAGATATACCTTCATGCCATTTCAAGAATTGATAAAAAGATATCGATTTTTCCGGTGCCGTTGCCATTTCTTTTTGGACTATTTCATAGATTGCTTCAAAATTACGTGTACGTTTATATTTGTTTATCAAAAGTTTAATGGTTTCTATGTAATTATATATTGGTTCATTTTTGGTAGTGAAGAAATACGGCAGGTCAACTTTAAGTTTATCCGCAAAAAGTGCCAATTCATCAATTGTTGGAGAAGTGATGCTCCTTTCATAATCTAACAGGGTATTAGGTTCACATATATCCTTTGCCAGTTCTTCTCTTGTAAGATTTTGTTTGATTCTTAACTCGTTGATAACAGAGCCAACCTCTATTTTCATTGCAATTGCCCCTTTATACCTATGTCTAGAATTCTATTTTAACATAATTTTATTTTTATCAGTAAAATAATTGAAAAATAGTATGATATAACTACTTTAAGTGTTTTTCCTGTATATCCGCCCAACAAAAAAATAATGACGTTCGATTTTTTATTGAAGTTATCAAACTGCATGACATCTTTTCGATTTAAGTGAGAAAGGTCACTCTATCTTATTGACAGAGAATTAATATTAATATTCATGGTGAATATTAATTCATGATAACGGATGAGGGGAAGCCCTAGATTTGGAATTGGAAATAGGTTAAAAAAAGAGGCGGCAATCTGCCACCTCTTACGATCTCAATTCCCAATGAATTGCTGAGTCCAATAGTGGGTGTATTTCCCTCCTGTCGCATGCCCAATTCCAATATGGGTATAGTTCTTGTTCAGGATGTTTGCCTTGTGTCCAGGGCTGTTCATCCAAGATTTCATGACAGCATCCGCACTAGGTTGACCTGCTGCGATATTTTCCCCTGCGTATTTGTAGCCGATCCCAAAGGATTTCATCATATCGAAGGGCGATCCATAATTTGGGCTTGTATGATTGAAATAATTATTATCACGCATATCTTCAGATTTCATATTTGCAATGTTGGAAACGGCGGTATCCATTTCAAGGGAAGGGAGGCCCGATTTTGAACGTTCTTCGTTAACTAATCTAAGAACCTGCTGCTCAACTGACTGACCTTTTTCTTGATTAGTTGTGTGGATGGTTGAAGGAAGATTTATGATTTGTCCGATTTGAATTTGATTTGAATTGTTTATAGCACTGTTCGTCTTAAGTAATTCGGAAAGGCTGACTTCATATTCAGACGCAATTTTCGTTAGGGTATCCCCTTTTGCAACCACGTAAGTATTGGCTGCCTGAGCAACTGTTGGAGATAATAGGGATAGGGAAAGTGCTGATAAAAGGATGATTTTCTTCATTTTGTTTCCTCCTAGTAGAATATCTGGATTGGAAGTCTAGTATCCTATAAAAATTGTTGTATGTAAAATTAGGTCATGCCCATTCTTTATTGGAATGGGCAGAAGGTAGCGAATGGGAGTATGCATGATGAGGGTCCATATGACCTGAGAGTGGTTATAGTAAACCAAAATCATAGGGCCTTTTGATAGACGGGAAGAATTGTTTCATGTAAAAAAAGAATCATTTTTCGTTTGCGGGATATGTTTGTCAGGGTAAATAATATGGACATCAAAACGAAAAGCATTTAAATGGAAGTAATTATAATAATGTGGAAATGATAATAAATTGCCCTAATGGTTGAGCTTTATGGATTTTAAGGCCGGGAGGGTATTGGGAAGGATAGATATTAAGTATATAGGGGATATTTTCCTGTGAAATATTATCCTGAAAAAGAGATTTGAGACAAGTTTTCGTTTTCAAATCAAGATCACTGTTTGAGATGCCGAAATCAATCCTTATGTACATGCACATTGATTGAAAAGGCATTTTGAAAGGCGTATGCGAATATTCAAAAACGAAAAGATTTTATTAGAGAAGCAAACTCAGTCATTTACCACGGATATGATACTTGCACTGGCGATCATTTTTGCAAATGGGTGTGAAGCCAAGGGAGAAGTTAAGGATAAAATGCTGTTATTCTCAGTTATTTGCCATCACAACAAATCAAATGGCTTGAGGATAGGATGATTTGGGAAACGGCACGGACTTATTTATAAGCGAGAAAAAATGATGACGGGATTAAATAAGTGGCTTTAATGAATCGATTCGTTTTCTACGGCGGGACCCATGATGGTATACGGACAACAGGAGTTTTATCCTGATCAGCCTAAATCTTATTTCTTATTAGAATATGCGGAAACCCGGACGGCCTTCAGTATCATTCTTTAACAAATTCATTCGGGTTTTAATTATAAAGGACGGATTTAAGGACACGGCATTGTATGTAAAGGAAAGGAGTTTATCAAAAAGTATTGTTCTTTAAAACAGGTATCTCTTCTTCAGGAATAGAATTAAGTAGACAGTTGAATATACGGGGGGTTTCTCGATGGGGTTTAGGGAATTGGAAACAAAAAGGCTGCAGTTAATTGAAATAGGTCACAAGCATTCTGAGAGTCTGTTTGACATTTTGTCTAAAGATGAAGTGACCAAATATGATGGGATAGAAAGTTTAACACAAGTTGAAGATGCCCGCCGTTTAATCGACTCGTTTAAAAGTGCTTATATAAACAAACGGGGGATACGGTGGGGAGTTGTTGTGAAAGATTCAGGTGAATTCATTGGTACCGTAGGCCTGAATCAATTGAGCCTTGCCAACAAACGAGCTGAAATCGGGTATGAAATCCATCCTGAATATTGGAGAAAACACTTTACGTCCGAGGCTGTCAACGAAGTATTACGCTATTCATTTGGAGAATTGAAACTAAACAGAATGGCTGCATTAACTTTCAAGGATAATTTTGCATCCAGAAACCTCTTGAAGAAATTTGGTTTTAAAGAGGAAGGAAGTCTCAGAAGTTATATATTTCTTCGTAAACAATCGCATGATGCCCTAGTATTTTCCTTGTTAAGCACAGAGTATAGTCAGTTACCACAGCAAAGCGTTTAGGATTCATTTTCAAAAAAGTTGACAGAAGATAGCAGCTGGCCAATAGTGCCAGTTTTTTAAGTTAAAGAATGTTTCTCCACTTGTAGGGAAAATATACGTATTCTTCATGTTAAAATTAGAAAGCGGAGTCAGTTAATCAGTCCGGTTGGACATAAAAAGGAGGATAATCATTGTGAAGATATTATTTCCGTTGCTTGCGGTCCTAGGTGGCATCACCATTGCCATACAAGGGCAAATCAATGGTGGATTAGGGAAAAAAGTGGGGGTTATTGAAGCTTCTTTCATTTCGTTTGGCATCGGGACACTCGCTTTATTATTTATTGTTTTGTTCGCGGGAAATGGAAACATTTCCGCCATCGCGTCTGTACCAAAATGGCAATTGATAGGCGGACTTCTAGGGGCCATTTATGTCATTGTTATAATAGTGGTTACCCCTCAGATTGGAGTGGCTCCTGCCTTGGTTGGGGTTATCGCAGGCCAGATACTGATTGGGGCCCTCATTGACCATTTCGGTTTATTCGGCGGGGTTCGCATCCCATTGGATGCGAAAAAGGTTGCAGGAATATGTTTACTTTTCGTGTCATTATATTTATTTAATCATAAATGAGGAATGGTCATCATCATTGGATTTACAGGGTACATATAGGTGAGAGACTGATGAATAACTTTATTCCTACATAGTTATTATCCGTTATTTGGGATTTTCTTGAAAAGACCTCAATGGAAAAAGTATTATCCTACTAAAATATATTATTTGATCAGGAATCGGTTTGCTAGGAAAGTGGTCTTAGCAACCGGACTAACTATAATTGTTAGAATATTTAGTAAAAAAAAGACAAGCGAAACTATATGAATACTGGTATAAAAGAGTTTGAAAAAACCACAAGATGTCGGTAGTCATTTTATATTAATTAGGTTTTCCATTCTTTTTACCTAATATCTAGATCGAATTGATTAGCAAATAATTACTATGTTGTGAAAAAGTACTCATTGGTTTATTGATTTTTCGGTTTATTCGTAATATACTTAAAATTCAACATCTTTAATTCGAGGTATAGTACCCTTAGCGAGGTTGGAAAGAGTGTGCTTTTTAACTTGTAAACTGCATTAATTGGTTTTTTTAGGAGATTCACAGATTTATGCAAACGGTTCGCTAGTTTTTTTCGGTGAATTCCTGCTATGAATGCTTCTAACTTTCCACGCTGATATTCAGAATGTACTATACCAACAATTAATAGGTGGTATAAGGATAATCCCTTCAATGGGAATATTCTAAGAAAGATTAAAGATGAGGGGGAATATTTTTTGAAAAAGTCTAAATTTTCAGTGCTTGCTCTTCTTATGGCCATCATGCTTATGCTTGCGGCATGCAACGGCGGTTCGAAGGAAACCTCGAATGAAAAAGAAGGCGGCTCGGGTGACTCATCCGGATCAAAAGTATTAAACGTAAACAACTCAAGTGAACCTGGTTCGCTTCACCCTGCCAATGCGCAAGGTACTCATGAATCATGGATCCTTGAACATACGTTTGAGGGACTGACTAAGAAAACAGAAGAGGGCAAAATCGTACCTGGTTCTGCTGAATCATGGGAAATCAGTGAGGATGGATTAACTTGGACATTCAAATTGAAAGATGGTTTGAAATGGTCAAATGGAGACCCGCTTACAGCTAATGACTTCGAATATGCTTGGAAATATGCCTTGAAACCAGAAACTGCTGCTGATTATGCTTACCAGCTTTATTATCTTAAAGGCGGAGAAGCCTACAACAGCAAGAAAGGTAAGGAAGAGGACGTAGGCGTTAAAGCGACAGACGATCATACATTAGTCGTTACTTTGGAACAGCCTACACCATATTTCCTTGACTTGACTTCCTTCTATACTTTCTATCCAATCGATAAAAAGGTACAGGAAGAAAATCCAAAATGGGCTTTGGATGCAAAGACACACGTATCGAATGGTCCATTCAAGTTGACGGAGTGGAAACATAAAGAAAGCCTGAAAATCGAAAAAAATGAAAATTACTACGATAAAGATAAAATCAAATTGGATGCGGTTAACTTTGCTCTAATTGAAGATGAAAATACAGCATGGCAAATGTATCAGAGTGGCGAATTGGATCTCGCTTATCCACTGCCAGTGGATATTCAAGGTCAAATGGTCAATTCTGATGATAAAGAATTCAAAATGGGCAAAGAACTTGCCGTTTACTATTACAACTTTAATACAGAAGTGAAACCTTTCAATAATGCTAAAGTAAGGAAAGCGCTTTCAATGGCTATCGAACGTAAAGAAATCACCGAAAATGTTGCTCAAGGCGGACAAAAGCCTGCATTCGGCGTAGTCCCTCCGGGTATTCCTGATGCATCTGGAGATTTCCAGGAAAATACAGGTGACCTATTTAAGGAAGATGTTACCGAAGCTAAAAAATTGTTAAAAGAAGGACTTGCTGAAGAAGGCATGAAAGAATTACCTGAGTTTTCAATTTTGTATAACACGTTAGATTCACACAAGAAAATTGCTGAAGCGGTTCAAGGAATGTGGCGTGATAACCTAGGTGTTAAAGTGACACTTGAAAATGCAGAATTCCAAGTTAAGCTTGATCGTGAAAAAGCTGGCGACTTCGAAATTTCCCGTGCCGGATGGGTTGGTGACTATGTTGACCCGATGACATTCATGCTTTGGGAAACGGACGGCGCCTATAATGATGCAGGTTGGTCCAACAAAGAATATGATAATTTATTAAAAGAAGCAAAATCTACAATGGATCCAAAAGAACGCATGGCTGCTTTGCATAAAGCAGAGAAAGTCATGATTGACGAAATGCCGATCCTTCCGGTTTACTTCTATACAAAACCATATATGGTTAAATCGAATGTTACTGGAGTTTTTGCTCCAATTAACGCTTATCCGAACTTTATTTACGCGGATAAAAAATAAGAGAAGGATAAAAGTGAAATGGGAGGTATGTCCGATTAAGGACATACCCCATTTTTCAATTGCGAATTTGAATATTTCATGAATTCATTTCCGTTTTCAACTCCTTAGAAAATCGATGATTGGGGTGATTACCATGTTGAGATATACATTAAACCGTTTTAAATGGGCGATTATTACTTTATGGGCGGTTATTACATTAACGTTCATCATAATGCATACGATTCCGGGAAATCCATTTGCTAAAGAAGGAGCAATGCCTCCTGCAGTTTATGAAAACCTTCAAGTCCACTATGGATTGGACAAGCCGTTGTTGACCCAGTATGGGAATTATTTATTGGAAGTCGTACAATTCGATTTTGGTCCATCATTGAAATCCTCATCCATTTCTGTGAATGATTACATTTTGAAGGGATTTCCAGTGTCGTTGCACTTAGGGGCACAAGCATTGGTGATTGCCATCTTTTTTGGGCTAATTTTGGGTGTAGTTGCTTCACTGAAAAGAAATAAATGGCCCGACTATTTATCAATGGTCATTGCCATCGTAGGGATCTCTGTTCCAAACTTTATCTTGGCGACTATTTTAATCAATTATTTCGCAATAAAGTGGCATATATTCCCAGTTGCTACATGGGCGACATGGCAGCATACCATTTTACCATCCATTGCCCTGTCAATGATGCCTCTTGCTTTCATCGCCAGATTGATGCGGACAAGCATGCTTGAAGTAATGGGGCAGGATTACATTTTGACTGCAAAGGCCAAAGGATTAAAACGGAGCGGTGTCATAATCAAACATGCTATTCGGAATGCATTATTGCCGATTATCACGATTCTAGGTATCCTGACGGCTAATATCGTTACAGGAAGCTTCATCATTGAACGTATTTTTGGTATTCCGGGCATGGGAGATATGTTCGTAAAGGGAATATCCAACCGAGACTACCCGGTCATTCTTGGTTCCACAATTGTGTATAGTGCAGTGCTTATCCTATTGATATTCATCGTTGATATAGCCTACACGTTGATTGATCCAAGAATTAAAGTGACGGGGGAGAAGAAATAATGGCAGATAAAGTGCATTTAACCGAAGATATGTTCCAACCCGCTGAAGGAAACTTTAAGGAAGCTGAAAAAATTGCCAGACCTACAGTTTCATATTGGTCTGACGTCTGGCGTCGTTTTAGAGAAAATAAATTGGCAATGACGGGATTCGTACTTATTATCCTCTTGGTCTTACTGGCGATTTTTGGTCCATATATTAACGGATATACTTATTATGGACAAGATTTCGAGAAAAAGAATCTTAGTCCAAATGCCGAGCATTGGTTTGGAACGGATTCTTCAGGAAGGGATTTATTCACGCGAGCTTGGTATGGTGCGAGGATATCGTTGTTCATTGGATTGATGGCTGCGCTGATTGACTTCTTGATTGGTGTCCTTTATGGCGGGATTTCAGCCATTCGTGGCGGACGCACAGATAATATCATGATGCGGTTTGCTGAAGTGATCTATGCAATCCCTTACCTATTGATGGTTATCTTAATGATGGTCGTATTAAAACCTGGTATTCTGCCGATCATCATTGCGATGTCGATTACAGGGTGGATTCCCATGGCACGACTAGTAAGGGGACAGGTTTTACAACTTAAAGAGAATGAATATATCCATGCAGCAACCATCTCTGGAGCCAATACGAGCTGGACTTTAAGAAAACACATGATTCCAAATACAATGGGACCGATCCTGGTCAATTTAACGTTGACTGTACCCACTGCGATTTTTGCCGAAGCTACACTAAGCTTTTTGGGTCTTGGAGTGCCAGCGCCTCAAGCAAGCTGGGGAACATTGACAAGTGATGCCCTGGGAAGCATTTTGGTAGGGAATTTCTATCAACTTTTAATCCCGGCAATATTGATTTCCCTAACCATGTTCGCGTTCAATGTGGCTGGTGACGGACTGCAGGATGCCCTGGATCCAAAACTTCGGAAATAATAGAGTCCTAACATAAAGATTTGATATTACTAGAATAGGAGGGACGATGATGGAGAACCTATTAGAAGTCAACGATTTACACATCACCTTCCATACTTATGCAGGAAAAGTGCAGGCAGTTCGCGGCGTGAACTTTGAAGTGAAAAAAGGGGAAGCCGTTGCCATTGTTGGAGAGTCCGGATGCGGTAAAAGTGTTACTGCGAAATCCATCATGAGATTATTGGAAACACCTCCAGCAGAGTATGGAAAAGGGTCTATAAACTTTGGCGGTAAAGATCTTATTAAAATGAGTGAAAAGGAAATGCAGAAGATTCGCGGAAATGAAATCAGCATGATTTTTCAGGATCCAATGACTTCGCTTAATCCAACGACAAAAATTGGCAGCCAAATCATGGAGGGTATTTTAAAGCATAATAAAAATATGTCCCGAAAAGATGCATACGAACGGGCGTTGGAGACGCTTAAACTGGTAGGTATTCCTCAGCCTGAAAAAAGGATGCAACAATATCCACATGAGTTTTCAGGTGGTATGCGCCAAAGGGCAATGATAGCAATGGCTTTAGCCTGTGAACCGAAATTGCTAATTGCGGATGAACCAACAACGGCATTGGATGTAACGATACAAGCGCAAATTTTGGAACTGATGAAAGATATCCAACGTAGAATGGATACTTCCATCATATTAATCACTCATGATTTAGGTGTGGTTGCGGAAACTTGTGAACGGGTAGTCGTCATGTATGCAGGCAAGGTTGTGGAGACGGGAACGGTAGGAGCTATATTTTCAAACCCACAGCATCCATATACAAGAGGCCTGCTTAAAACGGTGCCAAGGCTGGATATGGAAAAAACGGCTCCGTTGGTTCCCATTATCGGATCACCACCGGATTTATTGGATCCGCCAAAAGGATGCCCATTTTATCCAAGATGTGAATCCGCAATGAAAGTGTGCAAAGACCATGATCCGGAACTTGAAGTAGTGGAAGAGGGTCAGACAGCTGCATGCTGGCTGCACCACCCAATGGCAAAAGCAATACAGGTACAAGCACCGACTAATGTATAAAGGAGGAGAACCAATGGTTTCACTAAAAAATAAGTCAGTTAAAGAAAAGACAGTCAACGAAAATTCTCCTCTTGTTGAAATAAAGAATCTGAAGAAGTATTTTCCCGTTGGTTCTCAGACGCTGAAAGCGGTAGATGGTTTGGATCTCAAAATCTATCCGGGGGAAACTGTCGGTCTAGTTGGGGAAAGCGGTTGTGGTAAATCGACTGCAGGGCGTACAATCACAAGGCTATATGAACCGACAGATGGCGAAGTTCTTTTTCAGGGGAAAAATATTTTCGATTACAAACAGGGGGAAATGTCACAAATCCGCCGTGAAATACAAATGATTTTCCAAGATCCCTACGCATCCTTGAACCCAAGGATGAAGGTGGAGGAATTGATTGGGGAACCACTTGCCATACATGGGATATCAAAAGGTAAAGAGAGAAGAAAAAGGGTGGAAGACCTATTAAAGCTGGTTGGTTTAAGTCCGGAACATATCACTCGTTTTCCGCATGAATTCAGCGGTGGACAACGCCAGCGTATTGGAATTGCAAGGGCTTTGGCATTAAATCCTAAATTCATCGTTTGTGATGAACCGATTTCTGCCCTGGATGTTTCGATACAAGCTCAAGTGGTTAACTTATTAAAAGAGCTACAAAAAGAAATGGGCTTGACCTATTTATTCATCGCACATGATTTATCGATGGTCAAGTATATTTCAAATCGCATTTTAGTCATGTACCTTGGAAGGATGATGGAACTTTCGGATAGTGATTCTTTAACGAATGATCCGCTACATCCATACACGCAAGCCTTGCTTTCGGCAGTGCCGATTCCGGATCCCACTATTAAACGGGAAAGAATCGTACTTAAAGGCGATGTACCAAGTCCGATAAATCCGCCGAGCGGCTGTGTATTCCGGACTCGCTGCCCTAAAGCGATGGAGATATGCTCCAGTGCTGTACCTGAATGGAAAGAACAAAAACCGGGACATTTCGTAGCTTGTCATTTATATTGGTAAACAAAAAAACCAGTTGCGTTTGCGACGAGGCTGCTGAAAAACTCACGTTTTTCTAACTAGTACGGTAAATCAAATTAAAAAAAGACGATTCTCATTCGATACT